>DCUY01000115.1:0-351 GCA_002327905.1 Caldifarciminota bacterium UBA2202
TATTAACTGTTTTTTTGCTCACGGCGTTTTGTTTCGCGGCTCAATGTGTCCCACCTTCTCCGAATAATATGATTGAATCACTTTTTTATTGACAAGAACGGATTTTCTTATATAATTTCATCTCTGTTATTTGAAATACGGAGGATTAGTCTAACTGGTAAGGCATCGGATTTGAAATCCGACGGGTTCACACCCTTGGGGGTTCGAGTCCCTCATCCTCCGTTTTTAATCTTATGGGACTCGAACGCTAGGTCGCGCTCACCTGCGTGAGATAAAGCGACCGACGCGCGGAGTCGAAAGTTTTGTCTGAACAGCGGTAGCTGTGAAGGAACAAAACCGAAGACTGAGTCC
>DCUY01000115.1:512-9528 GCA_002327905.1 Caldifarciminota bacterium UBA2202
TTTTGCTCGGAACTGCAAAGATAAGCATTTTAATCAAATGTAATTTTAATGACTGAGTCCCTCATCCTCCGTTTTTAATCTTATTCTTTTCTTTTTTTTATATTATCTATATCATTTATCTTGACTTAATCAAATAATTGTATAAAATATTAAGATATGTTCGAGAAACTTGGAGATATGTTTATCAATGCCGGCTTAATAAACAACGAGCAACTGACTCAAGCATTGAAAGTCCAGAAAGGCACAGACAAAAAACTTGGCTCTATTTTAGTTGAGCTGGGTTTTACTTCTGATATTAAGCTTGTAGAATTATTATCTAAACAGTACAAAGTCCAATCAGTAAATCTCTCTGACATTCAGATTGATGAATCTCTGATACATCTTATTCCTGCAAAGCTCGCAAAAAAATATGAAATATTTCCTGTAAGAAGGGACGGACGCACATTGTATCTTGCAATGGTGAATCCGGCTGACGTATTTGCAATTGAGGATTTGAAATTCACAACAGCTCATAATATTGTTCCTCTTGTTGCATCGGAGAATGCAATTATGAATTGTCTTGAGAAATATTACTCTGATGTTGAAGTTGAAACAGAAGACATTGTTGATATGGACGACATTCCCGATGAAGATATTGAGGTTATAAAAAAGGATGAAAATGAGCAGGCTGATGAAGCTGTCAGCGACATCGCAGCCAATGTGGAGAGCGGACCTATTGTTAAAATAGTCAACAGTTTGATTACTTCAGCTGTTGAGCAGGGAGCATCAGACATACACATAGAGCCTTATGACCAGTCTTTACGAATAAGATTCAGAATTGACGGAGTGCTTCGCGCAATTGACAAACCGCCAAGGTGGCAGTACAGAAAATCAATAGTATCAAGAATTAAAGTTATGGGGCACATGCGTCTTCAAGAGACAAGATTGCCTCAGGATGGGAGAATAAAGGTCAAAGTGCATGACAAGCCTATTGATATTCGAGTTGCCACTGTGCCTTCAATGTACGGCGAGAAGATTGCAATGAGAATTCTTGACAGAGAAAAAGTCGAGTTTGAATTTGATAAATTGGGTTTCGACCCTGATTTAGAAAAGCTTCTCATAAAAGCGCTCAGAAATCCTGTGGGGATTATAATGGCTACAGGACCTACTGGATGCGGAAAGACAACTACTCTTTATACCTGCGTTGAAAAAATAAATTCACCGGAATTGAATATCACAACTGCAGAAGATCCCATTGAATTTTCTCTTGAAGGAATAAATCAGCTTCAGGTTCAGGAGGCGGTGGGTTTGACCTTTGCTTCTGCGCTCAGAGCATATCTTAGGCAAGATCCGAATGTCATCATGGTCGGAGAGATAAGAGATAAAGAGACGGCGGAGATAGCAATAAGAGCTTCTCTTACAGGTCATCTTGTGCTTTCATCTGTGCATACTAATTCAACTGCAGGAACAATAACCCGTCTGATAAATATGGGAGTTGAACCGTTTTTGATTTCTTCTACAGTCAACTGCATAGTCTCTCAGCGTCTCGTAAGAAGAATCTGTGAATATTGCAAAACACCTGACATTAAGACCGATGAGGATTATATAAGACTCGGTTTTGACCCGAATGATTTCGCCGGAAAGACAATCATGAAGGGCAGAGGATGCGAAAAATGCGGCAATACAGGATATAAAGGAATGGTGGGATTATTTGAAGTCATGGAAATAACTCCTCCGGTTAGAAAGGCAATAATGAAGAAAATGCCGACTGACGACCTTGAAGCAATTGCGGTTGAGAATGGTCTTATAACATTAAGAAAGATTGCAATCAGAAAGATGATACAGGGCACCATTGACATTGTTGAAGCTGTAAAAGAGACAGGGCTGAGGTAGTATGCAGACATTAGCTAATTTATTTGTGATGTCAGGACTGCTGAACAGGGAACAAGTGAAAAAGATATTTGAATCTCAAAAAGAGACAGGAGATACTTTCATTAAAACTATGGTATCTCTCGGTTTTTCCACTGAAGAGAAAGTTGCAAAATTCTTGGCGCGATACTTTAAAACAGACTATATACAGATTGATAAAGAGGATCTGCCGATGCAAGTATTGAATTTAGTATCGGAAGAGCTTGCCAATAAGCATATGCTTATACCTTACAAGAAGATGGGCAATATGCTATTCATTGCAATGATAAATCCTGCGAACTTAAATGCTATTGACGATGTGAAATTCAAGACAGGACTTGATGTTATTCCCGTTGTAGCCACTGAAACTTCTCTGCAGAAGGCGCTCGGCAAATACAGAGAGGCGCAAACGCAAATATCTGAATTTGACAATGAAGACGACATTGACATTGATATTGATGAAGATGAGTCAAGCATAGACATTGAGCTTGACAGCGATGATTTTATGGATGGTGGAGAAGATGTAGAATTGATGGCGGAATTTGATTCAAAAGAGACAGTAATTGACGGAGCAAGTATTGCAGAAGATAAGCCTGTAATTAAAATTGTGAATTATATTTTTACCAAAGCTGTTGAATTAAACGCATCTGATATACACATTGAGCCATTTGAAAAATATGTGAAGGTGCGTCTGAGAGTGGACGGAATACTGACTGAACTTATAAGACCCCCATACTCGCTTAAAGCAGGAATCATATCAAGATTGAAGCTTCTTTCAGAGCTTGATATTGCGGTTCACAATATACCGCAGGACGGCAGAATAAGATTAAAAGTCATGAACAAGCAGATTGACCTGCGCGTCTCCATAATACCTGTTCTCTTCGGAGAGAAGATTGTAATGAGAATTCTTGACAAATCCTCTCTGCAATTGGAGATGACAAAACTCGGTTTTGAACCTGATGCTCTTGAAAAATTTCAGGCATCAGTGCACAAACCTTACGGAATAGTATTGGTGACAGGTCCTACCGGTTCAGGTAAATCTACCACTCTTTATTCCGCTCTATCCTCATTGAATAAACCTGAAATTCAGATTATGACAGCCGAGGACCCGATTGAATATAATTTATACGGTCTCAATCAGGTGCAGATGAATTCCGACATAGGATTCAATTTCTCCGCGGCTTTAAGAGCATTTTTGCGTCAATCGCCGAATGTGATTCTTGTCGGAGAAATAAGAGATTCCGAGACTGCTGAAATTGCAGTAAGAGCGGCATTGACAGGACACCTTGTAGTGTCAACAATTCATACTAATGATGCCCCTTCGACTGTGAACCGTCTTATAGATATGGGAATTGAGCCATTCTTGGTATCAGCCGCTCTAAATCTGATACAGGCTCAGAGACTTCTAAGAAAAGTGTGCGAGAACTGCAGAAAACCTGTTGTTTATGATGAAGAGACATTGCGAGAATTTGATATAAACCCCGTTCTTCTTAAAGGATATCAGGTCTTTGAGAAAGGAGACGGATGCGATATATGCAAAGGCAGAGGATATAAGGGCCGTCTTTGCGTTACTGAAGTGATGCCTATCACAATGACTTTAAGGGACATGATTTTGAAGAGGTCAACTACATCCGAATTAAGGGAACAGGCGAGAAATGAGGGGATGAGCACTCTGCGCGAAGATGCAATAATAAAGATTAAGAGAGGACTCACGACCCTTGAAGAGGTTATAAGAGAAACTGCAGTTATGGAATAGGAGGAAAAATGTCACCATTACCTTCGATAGTTCAGCTACTAACAGAGATGGTCGAGAGAAGGGCTTCCGACCTTCATCTTACTCCGGGAGTGCCGCCGAGCATAAGAGTTGACGGAGAGATTCAACCTATGAATTATGATGTATTGAAGCCTCAGGATACAGAATCTCTTGCTTACTCTCTACTTAATGATCAGCAGAAGAAGACATTCGAACAGAATTGGGAGCTTGATTTGTCAATAGGAGTGCCGAATCTGTCAAGATTCAGAGGAAATGTTTTTAGACAGCGCGGAAATGTTGCAATGGTTTTAAGACAGATTCCTTTTGAAATAAAGAGCTATAAAGATTTAGGGCTTCCTCCAATTGTGGCAGAGCTTGCAAAGAGGCCTAAAGGCCTAATACTTGTGACAGGTCCCACAGGCTCAGGTAAATCAACCACTCTCGCTTCAATGATTGACCAGATAAATCAGGAGAGAAAAAACCACATTATAACAGTTGAAGACCCGATTGAATTTTTATTTAAACACAAAAAGTGCCTTGTAAATCAGAGACAGGTGGGTTCAGATACAAAATCATTTACAAGCGCTCTCAAATATGCATTAAGACAAGACCCTGATATTGTAATGATAGGAGAATTAAGAGACCTTGAAACTATTCAGGCGGCTCTGACAATCTCTGAAACAGGTCACTTGACATTTGCGACTCTTCATACGAATTCTGCTGCGGAATCAATAAACCGCATAATTGATGTCTTTCCTGATGCACAACAGGGGCAGGTGAGAGCTCAGCTCGCATTTGTTATAATTGGAATAATGACTCAGACTCTTATTCCGAAGGTGCGCGGAGGCAGAGTCATGGCTATGGAGATACTCTCCGGAACACCTGCAATAAGAGCTTTAATAAGGGATGACAAAGTCCACCAAATATATTCTTTGATTCAAGCGGGAAAGAAATACGGAATGCAGACAATGAATCAGTCTTTGTTTGATTTGTATAAAACAGGCCAGATAAGTCTTGATAATATGATGTCAGCTTCCAAAGAACCTGAAGAGCTTGAAAAAATGCTCGGCGAATTCAGAAAAGCAGGCGGGAACGCCTAAAAAAAGGGGGATATATGGCAAAGTTCAAATACAAAGCAAAGATGAAAGACGGCAAGATGAAAGAGGACAGAATTGAGGCGCCGGATATTGAAAAAGCCCGCCAGATTTTGAAATCTCAGGGTATGCAGGTTCTCTCGATAAACAGAGATTGGGCGAACATGGATATCAATATCGGAGGCGGAGGAATCCCGACAAAGGTTATCTCTCTATTCACGAGGCAGTTCGCAACAATGATTTCGGCAGGTCTTCCTTTGATGCAGTGTTTGAGAATTTTGAGTGACCAGATGGATAGCAAAGCATTCAAGAAAGTTATAACTGAGATGATAAGCGATGTGGAGAGCGGTTCTACTCTTGCGGATGCAATGAAAAAGCATAAAAATGCATTTACTGAGTTATATGTCAATATGGTGAGAGCAGGTGAAGAGGGAGGAGCATTGGAGACGATTTTAAGCCGTCTCGCCCTATTCATGGAAAAGAATGAGAATCTCACAAGAAAGATCAAAGGAGCCATGGTCTATCCTATTGTGATTGGAATTACAACAGTTGTTGCCGTTTTAGTCATGTTGATTTTCGTTATACCTATTTTTGCGGAGATGTTTTCAAGCTTTGGAGGAACCCTTCCTCTTCCTACACAAATAGTTATGGCAATATCTGAATTCCTCCAGAAGAATATATTTTTCCTTTTGATTGCAACTGCAGTAATAATAACTGCAGTCAGATCATATCAGAAGACACCTCAGGGGAGAGCCTTTTTTGACAAAATATTGCTTGAAGCTCCGGTTTTCGGAGACCTTCAGAAAAAACAGATTGTCGCAAGATTCACAAGAACTTTAGCAACTCTTCTTTCATCAGGAGTCAATATTATTTCTGCTCTTGAAACAACTGCAAAGACATCGGGAAATGTAATATTTGAGTCGGCAATAATGAAGGCAAGAACTGCCATTCAAGAGGGTGAATCAATATCGCTTCCTCTCTCAAAGGAGAAAGTCTTTCCTGTAATGGTTGTTCAGATGATAAGAATCGGCGAAGAGACAGGCGGACTTGAGGCAATGTTAATAAAGGTTGCTGACTTTTACGATGAAGAGGTTGACGCCGCAGTTGAAACATTAATGTCTGCTCTTGAACCTTTGATAATGATTGTGCTTGCCGTCGTCATCGGAGGAATAATGGTTGCGATGTATCTGCCGATGTTCAAGATGATCACTCTTGTCGGTTGACATGAATGTTCAGAAAAATTGGCATCAGATATAGATGGTACTTAACTTTACGACTGATAATAGTTCTGTCAATACCTCTAATGGGCGTATTATCGCTCATTAGAGGCATACAAGTAAATCTCCTTCCGCATATAATTATTTTTGTTCTCTCTTTTATTATGAGTGTGATATTTTATATCATTCTCAGGAGAGAAACAAATAAATTATTTTATTATTATATTCAGATGATTTTTGACAATCTTCTTATTTTTGCAATACTTTATTTTACAGGGGGCACCAACAGTATTTTTGAAATACTTTATTTTGTAAATATTGTAACCGGCTCATTCTTTCTATTTGCAAAAGGCGGCTTCACAATTGCAGTGATGTCAACACTCGGATACTCTCTGATTCTTTTCGGCGAGTACTTCGGGTTTATTGTCTCTCCCTATAAACTGGAGCCTTTCAGAGACACCACTCTTGAAAATTTGATAATCAAAGCATTCATTTACATATTATCATATTTCCTTCTTGCGGCGATAAGCGGATATTTGTCTGAGCGTCTTCAGGTGAGAAGCACTGAAGAGATCGCAAAAATAAGGTTAAGAATCAAGGATATAATTGAACATATTCCCATGTCAATCATCATTTTGAATGAATCGCTTATAATAACGGATTTTAATAAAAGGAGCAAGGAGCTCTTCAAGAAGATTGAGACAAACAAAAGCTTTAAGGATGTAGATAATGAAGTTCTGCCGTATATCACATCACAAAAAAGGCATCAATTCCTAAAAAACAACGAATACTATACAATGACAAGCGAAAAGATAACTTATAAGGGCAAATACGACGATTTTTACATAATAGTTATATCAAATATTACCGATATTATTGAATATGAAAACAAGTTGATTACAAAAGAGAAGATGGAAGTGATAGGAGAGCTTTCCGCATCCATTGCGCATGAAATAAGAAATCCAAT
This sequence comes from Caldifarciminota bacterium UBA2202, assembly GCA_002327905.1. Lineage (GTDB taxonomy): Bacteria > Hydrothermota > 32-111 > 32-111 > 32-111 > UBA2202. The sequence goes on from DCUY01000115.1 coordinate 7,431, forward strand.
GTCAAATATTAAGGGGGCGGCAAAAATACTTTTAGAAGAAGAGCCGGATGAAATGAAACAGCACCCGATGTTTAAGATTGTACTTGAAGAGATTGAAAGATTGAATGAGCTTGTAATAGATTTTCTTGAATTTTCAAGAACAAGGCAGATTGTTGCGGAACAGCTTGCACTGAGAGATTTACTTAAAGAAACACTCGCAGTTGAAACGAAATCAAATATTATTGATTTATCAAAACTTCCGGAAGGTTCTACAATTGTGGGCGATAAAAATAAAATTATACAAGTTTTGGTAAATCTTATATCAAACAGCATTGATGCTGTTGAAGGTATTGAAAATCCGTTGATTGAAATAATATACGCAAGAGAAGAACATTACGATTCGGTTTCAATCAAAGATAATGGAAAAGGGATAGATGAAAAGATAAAAAATAAAATATTTCAGCCATTCAATACGACAAAACTAAAAGGAACGGGGCTTGGACTTGCAATTGCCTATAAAATTATCAAAGAGGAACACAAGGGAGAAATAGAATTTGTCTCAAAACCGGGAGAAACAATATTTACAATAAAATTGAGGAGGAACATTGACTAAATATCATATTTTAGTTGTTGATGATGATATAAACAGATGTAAAATGCTTGAATACAAGCTGAAAAAGGCTGATTACAAAGTCACATATTCGACATCTCCAAAAAATGCGGTGGAAATTTTCAATAGAGAGAACATTGACCTTGTAATTTCAGATATAAGGATGCAGGAGATGACAGGAATTGAATTATTGAAGGAATTGAAAAAAATAGACCCGCTTGTAAATGTAATTCTTATAACTGCATACGGGAAAGATGCGGAACTGATTTTAAGCGCTCTCAGAAATGATGCATTTGATTTTCTTGAAAAAGTCGAGGATATTGATCTTCTGACAAGCATTATAGAGAGAGCAATGAAGAGCAGAGAAGAGAAAATCGGATTTGCATATCTTAAAAACACAGAGACAGTAAAGAATGAAGTTGATTTTATAGGTGAGGATAAGAAGATAACTGATATTTTAAAAATGGTTAAAAGTGTTTCTCCAACAGATTCTACTGCATTAATAACCGGAGAGAGCGGAACGGGAAAAGAGATAATAGCCAGAATGATTCACAATCTCTCAAAAAGAAGAGAAAACAATTTTATATCATTTAATTGCGCCGCAATAAATGCAAATCTTATTGAGAGCGAACTATTCGGATATAAGAAGGGAGCTTTTACAGGAGCATATACAAATAAAGACGGTCTGTTTAAAGTGGCTGATAAGGGAACAATATTTCTTGATGAAATTGCAGAGATGGACACAAACATGCAGGCAAAACTTCTCAGGGTTATTCAGGAAAGGGAGATAACTCCGCTCGGAAGCACTGATTCAATATCTGTCGATGTGAGAATCATCTCTGCGACTAACAAAGATATTGAACAGGAAGTTAAAAATAATAAATTTCGATTGGATCTCTTTTACAGGTTAAATGTAATAAGAATAGACATTCCACCTTTAAAAGAACGAAAAAAAGACATTCCTCAGATTTTTAATTTCTATGTTGATAAATTCAGCTGTAGATACGGGAGAAAAATACATAAAATCAATGCGGATGTTTACGATAAGCTTCAAAAGTATAATTGGCCCGGAAATGTAAGAGAGATGATGAATATAATTGAGAGAATAATGGTTATAAAAACAGACGGAATAATCAGAGCTGAAGATCTTTCCATGATTGACCTTGTTTCGAGAGAACAGGTTCCTTCCGGAATGAAAGTGGATACTCTGGAGAATGCAGAAAAAGAAATGATAAAAATGGTATTGGCAAAAGTATCAAATGACAAGAAAGAGGCGGCAAAAATCCTCGGCATAAATCTCTCAACATTATACAGAAAATTGAATCAGTACAATTTAGAATAGTAATTTATATTGTCAGGTATTTTATTTGTATCAGTTCCGAGAAGTGTTGACAGTAAGTTGCTGTCGAATAGTGTAGCATACGGCACACGGCATACGGCACACGGTACACGGCATATGGTATACGGTATACGGCATCTTTATTTGGCGTAGCAGGAAGCCCAGCGCTC
>DCUY01000058.1 GCA_002327905.1 Caldifarciminota bacterium UBA2202
CTTTTGGTCAACCCGATAATTCTATTATGGCTGCTTGCAGCCATTACGCCCTCGCCAATGTGTTTGAAAAGCTGTTATCAATTAAAAGTTTATTGATGCACGAAAGCTGTAAGTCGGCGAGGACGCTGTTCGCAGTTGCCCGTCGAGGTCTTCCGAGACAAAGCAGCGTAGAGCAGTGTGTGAGCTGACGCTACTCTTGCGTGCCGCGAGATCATCTGTCAACATGTTTCTAATCGGATACATTTAAAAAGAGTATGTCTCAACTCTTTTGTTTTCTCTCTTCTCCCAAACGCTTATCTTTCCTGAGAATGTTTTTTTTAACAGCAGTTCTTTTATTTCAGTAATCGGCTTGAATGCTCTGGCAATTATCCTGTCTGTTCTTGAAAAATCAAAATCCGCCATGTCGATATTTTCAACTCTTATTTCTTTCAAAGATAGGGTTCTTACGACCTCTTTTAAAAACGAGGCTTTTCTCTGATTTATTTCTATCATTGTTATTTTTGAATCTTCATAAAAAATTTTCATTGGAATTGCAGGAAATCCGTTTCCGCTTCCGAGGTCAGTGATTTTCTCGCTCACTGCATCTTTAATTTCAATGGATCCGAGAATTGAATCCACAAGATGATTCTCCATCAGAGCGCCTTCATCTCTTTTTGAAACCAAAGATACGCTTTTGTTCCATTTTAAAATCAAATTCAAATATTCTTCAAACATATCCAGCTGTCTGTCGTCTGTTTTAATGCCGTTTAACAGCAGATTTTTATTTATTTCGTCTTTATAGTATCTGATTTGTCCTCCAAGGGCTGAACATCCTTTAATTCCGCCGATATATACGCATCTGCCACAGAGAATAAAAGGATTCCAATAAAAATATCTCTGTACGCGGACTCTCTCTCCCCATTATTTTTATATTCATTATATAATAATCCTCCAACAACTATCTCTCCGGCCGCAAAAATTCCTGTCTTCAGAAAATCTCTGTTGTACGCCTGACCTCCGCCCGGAACCAATAATGAGAGAATTGGAGGCACCCAGAGACTGTTTCCAATAACTGTCATTGCGCACAAAAGACTAAATACTGCAAATAAGATCTTTTTCATCTGATCTCTTTTTTGAGTAGGAGAGAAGAATCTCTTTTAACCGATCTTTCTCAATCTCATTCAGCCTTCCTATTATTAATGAAACCGGACCTTTGCCGCTCTCTATCTGCAAGGCATCTTCGTTTTGCCTCATTTCAAGAAGAGCTGTATTGTCAAATTCGTCTCTTCCAATAACCGCTACTGCATTCTCAAATTCCACAAATCGCCCTCTCTTTATCATATAAAAATATCTCTCTTCAAGAAAATTCTTTTTCAGCAGTCCGCGGGCTTTTGCGGAATACTCTTTATAAGTCAAATAACATCCTCCGGACGGAGTTTGATATTTTGTTATACCACGCTCTTTTGCCATTTGAATTTGAATTATTCTCTCTCTTCCTATTATTCTTATTTTGGGAATTCCTTTGTATATTTCCTTATTAATGGAGTCATCCTGCGATAATACTCTGAATACAACATCTCTTCTTTCAAGAAGTGTCTCCTGTTTCTTAAAACCGCCCTTTGTCTGAGACATTGGCCTCTGTCCGAGAACCTCTCCAGTCGAGACAAAATCAAAATTTTCCTCTTCCAATATCTTCAAAGCCCTATTTATCATCATTGCGTGACAATCTATACATGGATTTAAGTTCTTGCCGTACCCATACTTAGGCGACTTTATCAGATTGATGTATTCAGGAAAAATGTTTATAATTCTTACTTTTATTCCATTCAATCTTCCGAATTCAACCGCTCCTGCGGAGGGGAAAAACGGAGTCTCAAAATATACTGCCTCGACATCGATATTCGATTCCTGAAGAATTTTATATGACAAAATAGAATCAAGTCCGCCGGAAAACAGGTGCAGAGCCCTGCGCATTAATGTAATGTATCCTCTATGATTTTATTGAATGATGAGCTTTTCAAAAACAGCTCTATTCTTCTATTCTTCTTTCTTCCCTCTTCAGTGCTGTTATCCGCTATAGGTCTGGTCTCTCCGTATGCCGCAACATACATTCTCTTCTCTTCTATATTAAGGGAATCGCGAAGATATTTCATCACATTGATAGCCCTAAGTGCAGACAACTCCCAGTTTGATGGAATCTGCTTCACTATTGACGGTCCGATTTTTTGATTGTCAGTGTGCCCTTCAATCACAATCTCCACATCTGACATTTTCAGAAGCACTTCCGCTGTCTTTTTAAGAAGCCCTCTTCCCTTTTTGTTAAGGAGATATCCTCCGGGTTCAAAGAGATTTTCAGTTTCGAGAGTTATCCTTGCGCCTGAAATATTATCAAATATATACTGTGTGTCAATCTCTGCCTGAGATGTGGCAAGTATTGAAAGCACGCTGTCCTTCTTCATCTGTTCTGTGCGCAGTTTGCTTATATATTCCGCAAGAGTCTTATTTTCATTTACAAGTTCCTGATATTTGTCAAGAGCAGGTTTGTATTTCTGATAATAATAATAAACTCCGTATATTGACATTGCGATTATCACAACCAACAGCAAAACAGCTAAAACCCTCATCATGCCTCCTTATAGGTCATCATCTTTCAATATATCCTGTTTGGAAAAATCAAAATCCTGATTGCCTGTATATCCTTTTTTATGCTTTTCACATAAATTCTTCGGCTCTCTTCCTTTCTTATATATTTCGTCTCTGACAAATTTGCAGTATTTTGATGCAATTTGTCCCGTCTCTCTGCACACGGTCACATGTATTATGCTGTCTGACGGAGGGAATGGAAGAGTATCTGCGCTGTTTACAAAAGGCTTCATTGTCTCTGCCCAGATAGGAAGAGCAAGCACCGCTCCAGTGGCTCTGTCTGCTATTGTTTTGAGCTTATCAAAGCCGACCCACACTCCGGCTGTATACTCTTTTGTGAATCCTACAAACCATGTGTTGGAATAATCATCCGTAGTTCCGGTCTTTCCTCCAATATGCACATTGAATTTGTAATATTTCAAACTAATAGCTGTTCCCTCTTTTACCACGCTCTCAAGCATGTTTGTCACAATATATGCGTCATCATCATCCATAACCCTTGTATCGCTATTGTCATTTTTATAAATCACATTTCCCTGAGAATCCTCAATATATCTTATAATGCAGGTCTTCTTCAAGACGCCTTGATTGGGAAATACGGAGAATGCCCTGACGATTTCAAAAAGCGTTACATCATTTGACCCCAGCGCAAGCGACAGAACCGGTGTGAGCTGTGATTCAATTCCCAATTTTTTTGCATGTTTTACAACTGTTCCGGGTCCTATGCTCTTTATAAGCCTTATTGCAGTGACATTTCTTGAAAGCGCAAGTGCTTTTCTGAGTGGAATCGGACCTAAAAAGTCGCCGTCAAAATTCCTCGGTTTGTACGGTGTGTCGCTACCGTCATCAAGCACAACAGGCGTATCCATAATAATATCACCCGGATTCATTCCATTCTCAATTGCGGCGGAAAAAAGAAATATTTTAAATATTGATCCCGGCTGTCTTTTTGATTGAAAGACCCTGTTGTACTCCGACTGTTCAAAATCGCGACCTCCGACAACAGCCTTTATCTCTCCTGTCTGATTCTCAATAATTATCATGCTCGCCTGCAGATACTGTGGATTTGCTTTATTTAACGAGTCTGTTTCAAAAGATAAATCATATTTCTCTTTTGTATTTTTGAATTTATACATTTTCTCATAATAAAGAATTTTCTTCTCTATGACCTTCTCCGCCTCTTTTTGCATATCGGAATTCATTGTTGTATATATTTTTAGCCCGCCCTTATACAGAGTGTTCATTCCGAATCTCGTTATGACCTCTTTTCTAACCTCTTCAATAAAATATTTTCCGTAGCCCGCGTCTCTTTCGCCTTTTACCACAATAACACTGTCTTTTATTGCATCTTCGTATTCCTCTTTTGAAATATATCCTTCTTTCAGCATATTCTTCAGACACAGCTTCTGTCTGCCTATTGCATTATCATAATGCCTGAATAGATTGAATCTTTCAGGTATCTGCGGTATCCCCGCCAGAATTGCCGCTTCGGCAAGAGTGAGCTCTCTCGCTGATTTATTGAAATATACATTTGACGCCGCTTCAATTCCGTAAGCTCCGTTTCCATAATTTATCTGGTTGAAATACATCTCCAGTATTTCATCTTTGGAAAAGTTTCTCTCAAGATTGATTGTTATCAATGCTTCTTTTATTTTTCTTGACCATGTTTTTTCCATTGTCAGGAACATGTTTCTTGCAAGCTGTTGCGTTATTGTCGAGGCACCGGCGCCTTTCTTGAATGTTATTACATTCCTTGTAAAAACAACAAAAATTCTTGCTACATTTATTCCCCAGTGGCTGTAAAACTGCTGGTCTTCAAGAGCAATCACAGCATCAATCGCATACTGCGGAAGCTCTTTTAATTTTATCGGCATTCTCTTCTCTATGAATAGCTCCGTTACCTTTCTGTTATTGTCATCATAAATGAGTGTAGCAGAGGGAGCAGAATAAACAAACATGTCCGTCATTGACGGAATCTCTTTCTGCAGGCTGAAATACATTGTAAATCCAAAACCCACAATGCCGAATACAAACATAAAGACCAGAAGACCTATTACAAATATTGCTGTATTGGCTGTCTTTTTTGCTTTTTTGTTCTTTCTTAGATTTGATATGCTTTTCTTTATCATAGATTTTTAATATATTATATTTGAAGCTTATTGTCAATAGGAGCAAAAATAAGTAAGGGAGACTACGGCTATAAACGCCGTGAGCGAGACAAAGACGCCATGTGCCGTGAGCCTTGAGCCGTGAGCAGAAAAACTCGGGAGTTAATAGTTCATAGTTGATAGTTAATAGTTTAAGGCGAAGCGCCACCATGCGAAGACGCACCGTGCTCCTTGAGCAAGAGAAATATCAAAATCGTCATTGCGAGCACTGCGAAGCAATCTCCTTACTGCGGTGAATGTTCTTTGTAAAAGAACGAATAGCCGACAAGGAGATTCCCACGCTCAGAGGTATGAGAGAAAAGCATGGCGCTCGGAATGACGATCAAAAGAGGTTGCAAAGTGACAAGGTTACAGGGTTGCAGTAAACCCGTGAAGACGCTGTGAGCCATGTGCAAAACAAAATCAAATAGTTAATAGTTTATAGTTAATGGTTGAGAGTTGAAGGCGAAGACGCCACCATGCGAAGACGCACCGTGAGCCTTGAGCCACGAGCTAAAACAGTTAATAGTTTATAGTTGTTAGTTTATGGTTAAAATGCAAGAGTAAAAAATATAAAAACATTCAATTAATACATATTTGATTTTTGATTATGTCGGGCGGACACACAGGTCCGCCCC
>DCUY01000106.1 GCA_002327905.1 Caldifarciminota bacterium UBA2202
ATATCGATTTATTCTATGCGGATCAAGCGCACGCAAGCTAAGAAGAGGACATGTAAATCTTTTGGGAGGAAGAGCATGGAGGTATCAAATGCTTCCTTTGACTTCCCGAGAGGTGGGAAGAATAGATCTGCTGAAAGCATTGAATCAGGGACTAATACCCTCTCATTATATGCAAAGCGGCGAAAATTCTCAGAGAAGTTTGAATGCTTATGTGAATGATTATCTTCAGCAGGAAGTTTTCGCAGAGGGATTGACCCGAAATATACCGGCTTTTTCGAGGTTCTTCGAAGCATTCGGGTACGCCCATGGAGAGCTCACAAATTATGCCGATGTGGCAAGGGATTGCGGAGTGGATGCGAAGACAGTCAAGGAATATTACCAGATCCTTGTAGATACAATGATGGCTGTCAGAATAGAACCTTTCAAAAAACGACAATCAAGGCAGGTTATATCAAAGGCACCGAAGTATTATCTTTTTGATGTCGGAGTCGCAGGACACATTACCGGAAGAAAAATATCATATGAAAAAGGAAGCGAATTCGGAAAAGCTTTTGAGCATTTTATTCTAATGGAAATTGTGGCATACAGGGAATACAGCGGAAAGAATTTCAAGATAAATTTTTGGAGGACAAAAAACGGGTTTGAAGTGGATTTTGTGCTGGCAGACGGGAAAATAGCAATTGAAGTAAAGAGCGCTTCACAAGTTGACTCGGGTGAGCTCAAGGGCATGAAAATATACATGGAGGCGCTGAAGCCCGCAAAAGCTATTGTTGTGTGCAATGAACAAAGAAAGAGAATATCGGATGAAATAGAGATTACTCCTTTAAATGAGTTTCTTGATTCACTCTGGGGCGGAAAGATAATTTGACAATCTGAAAATCCGGGGACGGTGCGTGTAAATTTGTAAAGTCAGTTCAAAAAGACGCCATGCGCCTGAGCCATGTGCTTTGAGCAACAGCAAGACAAAGAGTAAACTGGTATGCGGGTGAATAGTGTGCCGGTAAGAAGCAACGGAAAAAGAAACGGAAGAAGGAGAAATGTTGACAAAATGGATTGGAAGGGTAGAATTGTAAAAAAAGGAGGATGTATGACCATAGAAGATTTACAGATGCAGTTATTAAGTGCGATTCAAGATAATAACTTTGAGCGGATATGTTCAGTTGCCAAAAAATATAGTGAACAGGTTAGTCCTCCTCCGGGATTTAATTATATTTCATCATACTTTGACGAAAAAACAACTATTAATGGAAAAGAATTCTTGATAACTAAGACTCAAGATACATTAGAGAATAAAAATCAATGGTATGGCTCTATACTATATAACATTGGAAACGAATTAGCTCGGAATGGTAGTTTCCAACTGTCCATAGCTGTATACACTGAATCACTGAAAAATTACCCTCATCCATCGGCACTGAATAATATGGCTGCCTCCTACAAATATCTGAAAGACTATAAAAGTGCATGCGATTGCTACTATAATGCCATAAAAATTGACAAAGAGTACACTCAAGCTTATCTGAAACTATCTGTATTATCAGAGGCATATGGATATGTATATGAGAAATCATCATTGGATTATTTTAAAATATATATGCAAAGAACTGGTAATAATATAATTAAATCAAGAGAATACATTGATGGATTTCCAAAAGAGGAAGTTGAAGCTCTGGAACGGTTGATTTCAAGATTGAAAGAATGAGCGTTGGCTGAAATATCATGATTACTTAGAAGCAAAATACATAATAATGGTTTCATAAAAGGAGGAGCAAAATGGATAATGATTCTGCAATATTACACAGTAAAGGTCTTTGAGGATGATTGTGCATCGTTCCTATCTTGTCTCCATCTTATTTCTTTTCCCAATAATGATTCTAATCAGAAAATTATCCATATAAATGATTTACACCATATTATTTGATATAAACTAATATTCTCACTTGAAACTTTTAGGGATTTTCATATAATTAATCTAAAGTAAAAACCTTTTCAAAAATTTATAGGAGGATATAATCGGAATGAATATTTTGACAAAAAGCATTTACTTGAAAAATTTATTTGAACGTAACATTTCTTTGATTATGAATGATTTCGCCTCTTTATTTTTAAAATTACCCATTTCCGATTCTAAATCTTATTTTTCTTCTTTGGATAATCTTCTTTCAAAAAATAACGAAAAATTAAATAACGACGCGTTTAATTTACTAATAGATACATTAAAAGAATATTTATTTAATTCACCCTTTAATGAACCCGAGAGAGCTGAACATGTGTTTGACAATTCTGCATTTGATAAATTGCAGTCCGATTATCGAAACGAATTGGACGAAATCTTATTAATAAAAACCGATGAACTTAACTTAAAGATTTTGTAACAACTATAAACAATTCTCAAAAAATGTCTCCACCGGTTTATCTCTCAATCAATCAAGTAGAAATTAATAAAAAGCAAATACTACATATTTATGTTCCGATTGGTTCTCAAGTTCAAAAATGTAAAGACAAGATATTTGATCGAAACGAAGATGGAGATTTTGATATAACAAATAATCAAACATTAATTACGCAATTATACCTTAAAAAACAAACAACTTACTCTGAAGTAGAACTTGCAAGTCATGACTTTTATAAACACATATTTCCGCAAATAACAAAATTTTTAGGTTTTATACTGAATAATAAAGAGAAGCAAGAATTGATAGAGAAAATATACACGATAATCGATACAAATGAAGACATAAAGAATGATTTCAAACACTATCTTGGGGAAAAGGAGTTGTTTAAAACGATAAAAGAGTCTGTTGAAACTTGCCAAAATATCTTATTAGTTATTGATAATGATAAGAAAGAACTTCCTGAGATTCAAAAAACATATTCAGATACGTGGGATAAGCTTGTTAAAATATTGAAAGTGAATTACTACATGAATGGGCAAGATAAAATATTTTCAATTATGCCTGACTTTGAAAATATAGATTACACTTTCATACAAGAAGGGAAAGACGAAGAGGATTATGATGCAAAATATACAGAAAAATATCATTTAGATGGAGTGAACGATGAGATAGAAAAGTCATTTAAATTATTAAAAGAACGTCTTATACGTGAAAATAAAGAAGTGAAATTCAATTCTAGGAAATATTATATCGCGATAACAAATAATCGAAATATTGCATACATAAGAGCTCAAAAGAAAAAATTAAAAATAGTAGTTATGCTATCTTACCATGAAGTAAAGATGAAAATTAAAAAGCACATCGTAAAAAAATTGTCGTCAGGAGTGCAAAATTTCTATGGTGACAAATGCTCGGAAATAGAAATCAGTAGTGAAAAAAATATTAATGAGATAATAAATCTTTTAAAACCTCTAATTACAAAATAATTGCATTATAATAATCTCATCTTTACCAACAATCCTTTGGGGATTGCGATTAATGCAGGCAAGATACCCAAACATATGAATTTTACCTGGTGTACAAAACCTGTCTCTACTGAAATAGTGGGATTCTCTCTGTCACTTGAGGTGGCGGCGAAATTCTCTACAATCGGAAGGTGATAGGAGATAACATTGAAGAATCGATAGATAAAGCATAAAAAATATGGAAAAAGGAGATGGGATGGCAAAGAAAATAGCAGTATGGTTATTGGTAACATTCTTTATTATTAGGGGTTATTCTGTAGAAATTGACATTGAAAGCAATACTTCCTGCCCGGAAAAAACTGATTCATTAAAAGCGGCAGAAACAGATGATTTGACAGCCTTGGAAATAATCTCGGATTCAGTAAATACAATTAATCATCAGGAAGAGACTGACTCATTAACCGAAGCTGAATCAACACAACCGGAAATGCTGAGAAATGCAAGCCTAAATGGTGCGATGTATTCGTCCATAATATTTTTAGGATCGGCAATATTTTTTTACATGATTTCTTCAGAAAATGGAATGCCTCCGTTAGATTATTCTTCAGGTGGAGTGTTTAATGAGCCGGATAAGTTCATTTTGCTGAATTGCTTTGTGCTACCTTCAATAATCACCGCAATTAGCTCAGTTATTTATTGGGGTTATACTGACAGCCACTTTACAGAAAAAATGAGGGAAAATTTTGAAATAGAAGAATACGAAGCACAAAAAAGCAATTATATTAAACAAGCAATGCTCGGATATTTATTCGGAATTTTACCAGGAGCCGTAACTGCTCTACTCTTATCCTTTCCAATAGTGGTTATCGTTACATTAAGTGAGGCGGTGAGGCAAGGATGCGCTCCAGCGATAATCAATTTGCGTCCATTTATTAATAAAAAGAACTTAAAAAAAGAAAAAATAGACATTTGGTAGAATAAAGACAGGTGGCGGCGGGGGTGGAAAAATTGGAAAATGTTGACAAAAGAGATTTGATGGTTAGAATAGAGTAAACAGGAGGTGTAATGGGAAAAAAATGGATGATAGCGGTTTTGCTTTTTCTGTTCTTAATGTGCATTCAACTCACAGCTGATTTTGCTGAAATTCTTACATATATTCACAGTCCGGCAGTAATGGGATTGGCGCCAAGCATTGTCTCTTTCAATACAGGGTCTCTCTCCGGCATCGAGAATCCTGCATTGACAGGAATGAATCAGGCAACTACATTGTATTATCAGAACAGCCGCTGGATACCAATGGAATATTTTGATATTCATTTGCTATCAGTTGGTTCGCATTGGAGCAAGTTTTCCTTCTCTGTGACGGCATATAATTACGATGAAGGAGAGTGGGTATTGTATCGAACAGTAATGGGAAATTTATCTGTGCGTGTTTCAGAGAATCTTCTGATAGGCGCCAATATAAACTATTTCTATGAGTATTATAAGAGCATCTACCCTCTTCGTGAAAATGATGAAGAACGCTTCATGAATGGTGATATTGGAGCGCATTATACTAAGAAATTTATAGGAGAAAAATTCAATAGCGCTCTGATGCTGGGACTATCAGCCGACAATGTCAGAATAGGCGTAAATGACGATAATTCCTACAAGGGAGGAGTCGCCTACAGGATTGAAGACGAGAAGAATACTATCCCGCTAATTGATGAAATGACTTTCTTCCTTGAAGATGCACAAAGATATTTTGTATGGTTTGACTATGATTTATATTCAATGAATTACCTCACTCTGGGATGTGAAGTAAACGCGTTTGACGGATTCTTCTTTCGGGGCGGAGTAACGAGGGGGCAGTACCCTAATGAATACAGAGATGAAGATGACACCCTCGCGCTATCCGGATGGTGTATTAATTACGGAGTGGGTTTTGAAACTGAATACAAAAGCGGATTGTTCAAGGAGTACCCTCTTTATATAAAGATAAACTTCAGCGGAATGCCCCGTCATTATTTGAGTGATTGGTGGCTTTACGAAGACGGATTTTGGGGCTATGGTCTTTCGTTTGAACTAAATACCGGGTTCGGCAACAAATAAATGGGAAAAACCGAGTCTGTGAATAAAAATGAGATTGAACCTAATTAGAAAAATAGGAGGAAGCATGGAAAAGAAAGGAATTTTGTTGAGCATGATTCTTTTAAGCTTAGCTTTTTTGGGATTAAGAGCGGATTTTGAGAATTATCTGATTTATGTTCACAGCCCTGCGGCGATGGCGCTGGCTCCGAATGTGGTTTCAATAGAGACAGGACCCTTTTCGTCAATAGAGAATCCTGCGCTTTCAGCTCTCAATCCGTCAACGGGAATAAGCTATATGTCAACACAGTACAGCTTCTTCACTGGACCTCTGAACATTTACATGCTGACTTTGAAATCGTATTTCAAAATGCTGTCATTCTCCGCTACCGGATATAAAGTCACGAACTGGGACACAACTCAAGGGGCAGTGATAAACATGGCGGTCAAACTCTGGGGAGGTTTGTCTCTCGGCGGAAATCTGATATACCATGATTACCTGTATGTTGATGAAGACTACTATGGAGAGGGAGTGGACACTACGCATTTCGGAGAGTGGAACGGGGATGTCGGACTGAGCTTCGCGCGCGACTTTGCGACAGGTCCGATAAAGAGCGGGATCTTTTTAGGTCTGGCAGGGAATAACCTAAGAACTGAATCTAATGCCGGAGTGCAGTATAAGGGAGGAATTGCCTACAGAGTATCGGATAAGGATGGAGCAATACCGCTGTTTGACGAATTCACACTCCTTTATGAGAGAGACTTCAGGGCGTTTCAGTATGATTTGGACGGATTCGTGATTAACTACTCAACAATAGGAGCGGAAGTGAAAATTCTCAACCAGTTGTATTTCAGGCTGGGAAAAACAGACGCCGCATTCGACGACAATTTGAGTTACGCATTGGACTCCATAAATGGAACAGCGTGGAATTTCGGACTCGGATATGAGGCGGAATTGAAAGAGTGGATTTTTGCTAAATCCCCGGTCACTTTGAGAGTTGATTTCGCAAAGACACCTGCGCACTATAATGTCTTCTGGGTTATTTATGAGGACAGGGTGTATCTGGGGTCAGGTATTTCTGTTGAATTGAAGTCAAAATTCGGAATAGGAGACAGCTGGTCGATGCAAAAAGAATAAACCGGCGGGCTGGTTACAAAGACGCCATGGGCAAAAAACAAATCAAAAACAAAAGAGTGAATAGAAGTAAGGAGATT
>DCUY01000060.1 GCA_002327905.1 Caldifarciminota bacterium UBA2202
ATAATCATCATCGGTATATTTCTTCTTCTGTCAACTTACAACATTTCGGTTTTTCAGTTTTCGCGCGACTGGCCATGGATACTTGTTATTGTGGGGTTCTTCATACTTCTTAAAAGGGACCATAAATTCCATACTCCATTCATAAGCATCAATTCCAACAGGGATGATAAAAATTATAGAAGAAAAGAGACTGTCAACAGAAAAGAGATTCTTGAAAAACTGCAGAAGAATGAAATAACCCTTGAAGAGGCAATGAAACAAATGAACGGGGAGGAATAATGGACACAAAAATTGAAAAGATCCTCCGTCTTGTTCAGGAGGGGAAAATGTCTCCGGAAGAGGCCGATTCTCTCCTCGGACTTCTTAAAATGAAAGACAAGAGTTCGAGGTCGGGCTGTAATCTAAAGATACGGATAATAAAGGATGACGGAGACGGAGAGAAGAATGTGAATCTCAATCTGCCGATAAATTTTGTAAAAATGATGGTTAAAGCAACCGGCAAATTTTCAATAGAAGCTTTGGGAAAAAATAAAGACGTGAAAGAGTCATTGTTGAATGTGGGGCTGAATTTTGACGAGAATGGCAAAATAGAGGATGTGGAATCCTTTCTCAAGGCTCTTGACGCTCTCTGCGAGCATGCTCCGATAGATATTGCAAATGTGCAGGTGAGCGACGGAGACGAGGATGTTGACATTAAAATATCCATTGATTGAAGAGTGCTTGAAGCTGAAAGAAAAACAGCAAAAAGGCGAAAAGGGCAAGAAATAGTTATAGGATTATTGATAGCTATAATGATGCAAAGGCGGACATTCTCGTCCGCCTTTTTAATTTTACTTATTAAAAACAGTGATAATGAAGACTAAATTACTGAGCATTCAGATAATGAATATTTGCAATCATCAGGATTTATTTACAGAGTATTTTTCTCCGCTCTTTATCTTAAGCTGATTAAGTTCGTATAACCTGTGCAGAGAGAGAAGCCATGAAAGAGTGGATTCTGCGCCTTCATTCAGATTGATTCCGAGCGAATGTATCCCGTCTCTTGAACCTCCGTTATTAAAATCATAAACAGCCTCTCCCACATCATTATTGCCCAAAAACCAGTCGATTCCCATTTCAATCACTTCCTCATAATACTTTTCTCTTGTGTATTTATATCCTTCGTAAGCGGCATCAACTATTGCGGCGATTTCAACCGGCTGTTGGTCGAATTTTGCCCTCTCTCCGCTCCTCTTCATCCATCCCTTGTTGCCTATCAATGTCAGACGATTATTCTCTTTGTCTGTCTGAATTTCCATTATCCATTTGAAAGTATTTTTTGCGAGGGACATTATTTTTTTATCATTAAAGAATCCGCCGTATGAGAAGAGAGCCTGAGGAATCCTTGCATTCTCATAGCATAAAGTGTCTTCAAGCCAAAGCCAGTCATTGTCTTTATTGCTGTTCAACTGGTCTGTAATTCTCTTTGTCAGAACTGTGGAAATATTCTTAACCTCCAAATCCCCCGGGTAAATAGAAAGGTAAAAAATTGAACCTATTATTACAAATGACCATGCTCTCGGAGATGTGAAGTGCGTCACATTTGAAATTAAATTCTTAAAGAGATTTATTGAAATTATGTGTATGGAATTATTCGGAGCGTGTTTTAAGCAGTAACCCAAAGCCCATACCATTCTTCCGGTAGTGTCCTCGGATATTTTTGTATCAACCCACTCTCTTTGAAAATTCATGAAATTTTTTACACTTTCAGTCTCTTCATCATAAGCATGAAGAAGAAAGGATAAATATTTTACAATATATGCGATTGTATCGTCATTCTTTGAAAGGTACCAGTTTTTAATAGCTACTATAAGAGCTCTTGCATTGTCATCAGTTGTGTATCCGAAATCGCGGTTGGGAATGCTCATTGTGCAATGCTGAAATATCCCTGTATCATCAGTCATTATTTTGAAGTGATTCAGATTGATCTCCGGTAGAATTGTCCTTTTCACCGCGCGTGCGGTCTTCATTGTATCAGAATAATTTTCAATCGCCCTTATAAATGCGTTCTCAAATTTTTCCGCAACATTCTCCCACACGAATTCTCTGCCATAGTCGTAAGCATTCTTCCTATACTGTGAAAATTGTTTTTCATCTTCAAGTAGTTTTATGACAGCATCAGAAATGGCATTTTCATCTTTGAAGGGAACAAGAATCCCCCTTTTATCAGCTAAAAGCTCCTCAGCATACCAATACGGAGTGGAGATAAGTGCCTTTCCGCATGTGAGAGCGTATGCGAGAGTGCCTGATACAATCTGCTCCTTTGAAAGATACGGGGTTAGGTAAATATCACTTGCTATTAAAAATTTTATCAGCTCCTTTTTAGTGACGAAATAATTAAAAAATTCCACATTGTTTTCAATATCCAATTTTTTAACCAGAAGCTCGAGAGATAATCTATATTCCTCTCCAAACTGTTTTCTCACTTCAGGATGAGTGGTTCCAAGGATTATGTACAATACATTGGGATGTTTCTTAACTATGTTGGAAATAGCCTTTATGCCGTACTCAATTCCCTTGTTCGGATTTATAAGCCCGAATGTCAAAATGATTTTTCTACCTGATGCATTGAAATCGCTTTTATAATAAGAGCTGTCCATGAATGACACATTGGGCGCCCCGTGTTCTATGAATATTATCTTCTTTTCCGGTATTTTATATACTGTTTTAAGAATGTTTATTGCTCTCTTGGCAAGCACAACGACATATACGGAATTTGAAGCCATCTGCTCCACAACCGTCTTCTGCCCCGCTGAAGGATTCTCAAGAACAGTGTGGAATGTAGTCACTATGGGCTTTCTTAAATTTTCCACAGTATCGAGGATGAAGTTGCCGTCATATCCTCCGAATATTCCGAATTCATGCTGAATATTGACAATATCAATGTCGCTGTTATTTAAAAAATGAGCCGCATTGATATAATTTTTTCTGTTCTGCTGATTGATTTCAAACTTGACTTCTGCAGGATAAGAATAAAAATTGTCCTTATCCGATATGGCAACCACAAGCGTATTGGGATTCTCTTGTTCGCTCACCTTATGCAGTTTTGAAATATTATTCACTATATCATTTGTGAATGTTCCGATTCCGCACTCTCTCGGAATGTATGTGGATATAAATCCGATTTTCGGTTTTTTTCCTGATAATTTTTTCATCAATCCTCCGTTAATTCTTCAAATAATCGAGAAGTCTGTCCAGTTTTGCAAAAGCGAGGCAGACTGAAGAATCAGCCGCTCCGTAATACATATATATTTCTTTTGTCTCTTCGTGATAAATCACTCCTGTGGGGAATGTCACGGAAGTCACATCTCCTGTTCTTTCATAAGGTTTCTTCGGTCCGAAGACCCATTCGTCAGACCTCTTTATAAGTTTTGTCGGGTCAACAAGGTCGAAAAGCGCAAGGCCGACTCTGTAAATTGATCCGGATGCGGTCTCTCTAACTCCGTGATAAATTATCAGCCATCCTTCTTTCGTTCGTATCGGCTGAGGTCCCAAGCCGACTCTGTGGCAGTCCCAAGAACCCGGTCTCGCCTGAAGTATCACTTTATGGTCTCCCCAATGTTTTAAATCAGGAGAGAATGAAATCCATATATGCGCCTCTCCTCTGATTATCGGTCTGTGAATCAAAGCATATCTTCCTTTGAACTTGATCGGGAAGAGGCAGGCGTCTTTATCTTCAGGGGGAAGGAGAATGCCCATTCTTCTGAATCTTCTGAAATTTTCCGTGAGTGCGAGCGATATTACAGGCCCGCCTTTTGAAAAGGAGACATAGGTTATTGCGTATTTTTTCAAGTCCTTCATGTAAACAATTCTCGGATCTTCAAGACCCCACTGCTCCTCCATATATTTTTCCGTAGGGTATAAAACAGGGTTCTTGGAGATTTTCCAATTTGTTTTTCCATCATCGCTGATTGCAGTGTTGAGGTGGGAGAATCCTCTCTTATCCTCGACTCTCACAAGGAGAAGGTATTTGCCATTGTATCTTATAGCTCCGGGATTGAAGACAGAATTGACATGGTACGGCCAGTCACTGACTGTAAGAATGGGATTATTGGGATATCTTGTGAAAAGCGAGTCGTGGTCATGCGATACAAATTTATAAGTCATAAAATCTCTCCTTATGTGACATTTAATTTATTATAGCAATAAAAACATTTTTTTAATTATAAACCTCATTTGAAGCAAATGCAAGTAAAAATGCGAACAATAGAAATTTAAGGGTATGTAATT
>DCUY01000113.1 GCA_002327905.1 Caldifarciminota bacterium UBA2202
TGGGCCGTTACCCCGCCAACTAGCTAATGGGCCGCGGGCTCATCTTTTGGCGCGAGGCCTTACGGTCCCCCGCTTTGATCCTCTCTGCATATGCAAAAAGGATATTATGTCGAATTAGCAAGAGTTTCCCCCTGTTATGCGACACCTAAAGGTAGATTACCCACGTGTTACTCACCCGTTTGCCACTGACTTATATTGCTATAAGCCCGTGCGACTTGCATGGCTAAGACACGCCGCTAGCGTTAGTCCTGAGCCAGGATCAAACCCTCCGAAAAAAAATTAATTATTTTTCGATTGGTATGGTGTGGTAGTGCACATTATTTCAAAGATCTATTTTTCTAATTTCAAACCCTTTGTAAAAAGGGATGATTAGTATATCAAATTTTTACAATTTGTCAAGAGATATTTTTCTTTTTTTCTTTTTTTAGAACTTTGTTGTCTTGAGGTTGCATTTATATCACAAATGAAACTTCTTGTCAAGAGAAAAATTATTTAATGTGAAAAACTTCCAAACTTCCATTATTTCAGCAATGGTAGCGCAGGAGAATCATCTGCAGAATTTTTTGACAAAAAAATGATAACTTAAAATCAATCAATGAACAAAAATATAAACTCCGCAGTCCGCGTCTGCAAAATTCTTAAAATCCGAAATGTGCGCAGTTCTCTTACTTCTTCTCTTCCGCTTTCTCGCACTCTTCAACGAACTTCTTGATATCATCCAAAGATTCAAGAATGAGCTTCGCCTTTGAGTATCCGAAAGAAAACGGATACCTGTCATTTTCGTTTCTTTTCAGAATGAGAACCTGTTTGCCCCTGTACTCTGTTTTTTCAACTATCATAAAAGTCTCCTTTTTTTTAATATAAATAATAATATATATTATTTTAATAAAGTCAATATACATCTTTATTTAAAAAAAGAAGAAGAATCCTTATGCCGAAGAATGCAGATTTTTCCGTGAATCACACTGCGGCACTTTACTTTTTTACCTCTTTGGTGTATATTCTTACTATGGCTAAATCAAAGCCGATATTTTATCCTCGGATTTTGAGTTTTATGCTTGAATCGAATAAAACTTCGATGAGGCTTCCCTATTATATCCTCTTTGCAGACATTTCAGGGTTCACTCAGATTTCCGAAAACCTTATGAGTGAAGGATTTGAAGGAGCGGAGAGAATAAGGGACATACTCAACAGGCATTTTGAGTTTTTTTCAAGAACTATCCGTTCAAAGAGCGGAGATATCCTTCAATACAGCGGAGACGCGATTCTTTCGGTATTCCCCTCATTTGACAAAGCAAGAGAATCCATGGAGGAGATTATTGAATTTACAAAGACAAGCGGAGTTTTGTCCATAAGAGGCGGCATATCATTCGGCGATGTTGACTTCAGAATTTTTGATTTTAACGGAGGATACATCCTCTTGTCTCAGGGATCTGCAATCGAAAGGGCGATGAAGGCGGAGCAGATGTCTGATATAATGAAATATGTCTCTCTCACTGAAGAGAGCAGTATTCTGCCTGAAATCAAAAATGTGGATTTATCTTCTATTCCGATAGACAAATCAATATCCGAGATGTTTGAATCCTGCAATCTCGATTTCGGTTCATTCGCATTCGCATGCATATTGTTTTTATTTGCTGAAGAATGCGATATACCATATATTTTAAAACTTGCTGAAAACCGGATTTTTATAAATAAAATCGAGAGGTATCCCGAGGGGATACGATTATTTCTCCTGTCCGGAGTTCTTAATTCAAAACAGAATCCTGTTGAATCAATGCTTGAATTCATTCATGATTTAACCCATTCGGGAAGAATGGAAAAACTTGCAGGAGGATTCACTTCCGGATACATATTCAACGGATTCACCGGAAGCCAAGAGAGATGCGAATACAATCTTATCGGAAAATCAATCAACAGAGCCGCGAGAATAGCTTCCAAGGCAAAGACCGGAGAGATTCTCTTTGACAAAGAGATACTTGAAGAATCATCTTCCGCATCCGGAGAATTCATCAGAAGCGAAAACTTGAAAGGCATAGGAATGATAAGCCTTTACAGAATGAAAGAGTACAGAAGGCACACTGTACCGCTCTATCTTCCACTATTCGGAAGAGAACTTGAAATGGAGAGGATAAGCGAGATCCTTAAAGATTCTCCTGCTGTAAAAATATCAGGGGAATCAGGTTCAGGAAAGACCCATCTTGTTTCATCCTACATTTATGAAAAAAATTTAAATGCAATATATCTGAATGTGTCAAATACTGATTCTCTTTTTGAAAATTCAATACTCAAGATGCTCGGTCTTGAAATTTCCGAAGAAGATGCTTCAAATGACTCTGCTTACAAAAAATTCCTCAATTACATGCTTGCGGCAGATAAGAATGAAATTCTTATAATTGACAATTTTGAAAAATTGGATTCCAAATCAACGGAAATAGTCAAAAGATTCATCAGTGAGTCCTCCTGCTTTAAAACAATACTTATATCGTCAGAGTCAGAAGACAGCGAAATACATCTTCAGCTTTTTGATTCCAAAGGAATTTCGGGAATCATAGAGACAAGAACAGGAACACCTCCATCAGGGATTCTCTCAGAGACTCTTTTCAAGAAGACAAACGGAAATCCGTATTTTGTTCTTGCATTTTTCAAGACACTTATATCCGAGAACCTCATTGAAATGAATTATCTCGGAGAATGGGAGATGAATTCTGAGAAGGCGGGAGTCTCAAAAGATATTTCATCCTCTGTGCAGATGATATTTTCATCCCTCTCTGCAATTGAAAGAAATATTCTGAAAGTATGCTCTGTTTTTGACTTCGGCTGTTCGGAAGAGCTTCTTTTAAAAATGCTTCATAATTATAAAATTGAAATCGTCTCCAAGGTAATAATGGAACTTATACAGAAAAATCTTCTTCTTAAAAGAGAGAGGACAATATCATTTGTAAATGATGTTGTCAGAGAGCATATTTATAAATCAATTCTCCTTAAGGAGAGAATATCACTTCACAGAACCGCCGCTAAAGGACTCTCTTTAAATAAGGATTTTCTTGAGGCTGGAAGACATCTCTATCTCTGCGGCGAAAAGGAGAATGCAAAAAATCTGCTTGTGAATTACAAAACTATAATGGAGGAGGGAAAGACAACATTATCATTGTATTATGCTTTAATTCTTTTTGAGTTGGAAAAGTCGCAGGAACTTTTCATGGACATCATAGACCTTCTTCTTAAAGACGGAAGATATCAGGAGGCAGAGACTCTTTATGAGAAGGAGAAGGCGACATTGGATGCGGACACTGATATATTCACTCGCATGCGTCTTTTGGTATTCAAGGGAGAGAAGAATAAATTGATTGATTTCGCAAAAAATGCCGCCAATAAGGCAAAAAATATAAATGTGATATTTTTTCTTCTTGATGAAACCGCCTTTGCAATGGCGATTTCAGGCGATAAAAGCGCCTCTGAATATGCATTAAAGGCTCTTGATATGATGAATAAGGAACAGAGTCTCGATTTAAGGAGAATAAAACTCGGAGGTACATTCCGCGAATTGGGAGACTATGACAATGTCGAGAAAATTTTCAGAATGAAGCACAAAAGAGCACTCGACGCAAACAATGCAATAGAAGCATATTCCGCATTGTCTGACATGATAGAGATGATGCCTCCGGGAAGATTCACTGTTGATTATACTCTTGAGGTAAATAATGAATTATTGAACCTTTTAAGAGAGAGCGACAGAAAGCAGGACGAGCTAAAGGCATTGAAGGTGCTGACTATGCGCCTTCGCGACAGGGGGGAATATGAAAAGGCATTTGAAACGGGAATGAAGGGAATAGAGCTTGCAAAGAGGTTAAAAAGCGCAACAACGGAAATAATTATTCTCTCTCAGCTGGGAAGGATGGAATTCAACAGAGGCAGGATAGATAAAGCAATTGAACTCTTTTTACAGGGTGCGAAATTGGCTGAGAAAAATTCATCCCTTTTACTCCTTGAATCAATATACGGCAACATGGGAGTGTGCAAACATGTGCTAAAGGAATACAACGAGGCTTATAACCTTTATGAAAAGGCACTGGAGATTTCATTGAAAGTGAAGCATTCGGATACAAGGTTTTTATGGATTTTGAATCTTGCCTTGCTCGGAGTGGAATCGAAACAGCTTGAAAACATTGACCATTATCTTGATATGGCGCGCGAGGAGATTTTGAAATCCGGAATTGAAGAGAGATGGATAGATATTGAGCAGATAGCTGTAAATTGCGCCTTTTTGCAGGGAAATTACGAAAAATGCTTGGAAAAAGGCGGGGCGGTTCTTGAAGAGGCTAAAAAGAGATCGGAGATTGAAATATATTATGAGACTCTTCCGTATTATGCTGGAGCTTTGCTTATGAAAGGAGACAAACAAGGCATACAGCTTTTAGTTGAATCGGAAGAGTGGGCAAATAAAAAAAATTCCGATAATGTAAAAAACAATATTGAGGATGTCAGGAGAGTTTTGAACTCTCCTGACAAAAAATTCTAATTCCCTACATAGCAAATCTGTGTGTGAATTTAAAAAACAGCAGATTCTCCGGATACCTGCCCCCCACGAAATCACATTCCCCACTGAAGGCTTATATTCGCATACGAGAAAGAGCTTTTCATCTTTTTCCATAT
This sequence comes from Caldifarciminota bacterium UBA2202, assembly GCA_002327905.1. Classification (GTDB taxonomy): domain Bacteria; phylum Hydrothermota; class 32-111; order 32-111; family 32-111; genus UBA2202. Next base: position 4,657 of record DCUY01000113.1, read on the forward strand.
ACTCGCCTGTAGCATAATAATTTGGAGCAAATCTTGCAATCTGCTTCTGCACTATCAGTTTTAGTGAAAGCTCATTTGACGGATTGAATGATATTCCTCCGTCAGCGGCTACGACTTTCCATTGATAAACAGCGTCTCCCACATCCTTTGTCGACAACGCATATTTTGAAATGTCTGCGAAGAATATATCATAAAAGACTCCCACCTATATTGTCAGGAAGGGAAATGGAATATAATTTATGTTTGACTCAGTATACAAGAGTATGCTTGTGAGCTGGTAAGCTGGTGAAGGCGAAGACGCACCGTGCGCCGCGTGCCGTAAGCAAAAAAACAGTTTATAGTTTATAGTTTATGGTTAAAATGCGGGTGCATGCAAGAATAAATAAATTCAATTAACACAAACAACAGTTGA
>DCUY01000007.1 GCA_002327905.1 Caldifarciminota bacterium UBA2202
GAAATCAATATTTTCCGTTGTGTCGTAACCTATCACTGTTACGATATCAGCATCATCAAAAGATGCTTTATTGTCATACCATTCATTCAAAAGGCCATAAGAATAATCATCAGTTACTATTTTATAATTTCCTTCAGGCACATCATCAAAATAATAATAACCATTTGCATCTGTTGTTCCGCCGTTTGGCCAAATATAATCTCCATTATCAACATCAAATATGTCCAAATCCACATTTGAAACCGGATTCAGATTATAGTCAAGGACCCTACCCGTTATTGTTCCGGTAATAGGCGGAGTATCATATATCACAAACAAACTATACCAATAATCTGCGCCTCCTCCATTTGAGTAATCCCTCACCTTGATGTAATATGTTCCGGTAGTTGAAATGACATAATATAAAATTCTTGAATCATAACTGTAATAATCATCATTACTCACTAAAAGTGTGGACTGATCAGTACCATATAGATATATGTAAGAGTCAAGGGAGCTTCCTTCTGTAGAAGCGATTATTCCAATGGTTATTGTGTCTCCGGCAACAGCATCAAACTTAAAGAAGTCAACATCGCCCATAGGGTCAATGTCAAGTGATTCCATCGTGTCTCCGATTATTATAGTAGTTGCCTGACTGAAAGTGTCATTCGGCTCGTATGAATCAACCATAACTGCATTCAATGAAGGTGAGGAGATATTCAATGAGTTCCATTTTTTTAATATTTTTGTCATTACGCTCTTATTGTTATCAGCCATTTTGAAGAGAATAAGACTATCATAAAAATCATATTTTCTTTGTTCAAAATTATTTTGTTCTATTGTTTTTACGGGATGCAAAAATTTTTCAATTGAATCTTTTTTCTCTGTTAGATTTGATTTTTTTAGATTGTCTTTGAAGAAGTCCGGTGTCAACTTCTTTATATCAGAAATCTCCTCCGCTCCAAGAGAGAAACAAAACGCGATAATCAGAATCAATGAATAAAAACCCCTTAAATTCATAAACTCTCCTTTATGATTTCAAATATTGTATCATAATCATTTCCAAAAATCAATACTATTTTACTTTTTCCCTGCCTTCTTGCATACTCTTTAAGAGTTAAATGGTTTGTTTCTTTTCAAGGCCTTGTGGCAATCAAAGCATCAAACGGCTGGTTTGTCATTCTCTGAAGCATCACATATTCCCCGGGATTTGCTTCAAGCCAGTATGGCGCATTATTGTGCATTCCCGCATAAAGCCCCATGTGCCACACCCAATATCCCTTCCCGTCAATAGTCACTGTCTCTCCCTCATTATTGCATTTATAGTCAAGAAGAAGATAGACAATGTCGCCCACCCTGAGTTTTGTAAAATCCGCAGACTCTTCAAGCACTCCTTCAAAACCTTCAACAGCATTTCCAAGCTTTCCGCTCTTTATAAGCTGTTTCGGAGAGACGCTCAGATCCTGCCATCTTTTCTCTGTCACATCGGTATATGCGAGAAAGACCAGTCCCATGCAGTCGATCTTCTTATTGCTTCTGCCATTGAATGAATACGGCACATCAAGATATTTATATGCCTCTTCAAACAATTTATAGCCCATTGTATTTGTATCACTGAGAACTTTAACCATATCAAATGTCACATCAATCTCCGAGGTATCGCTCTTTTCAATACACAAATCCGGTTCTTCCTGAATCATAGAATCACCACTGCTAAGCTTTTCATTGCATCCAATCAACACAAAAAAAATAAAACATCCAATAAAAAAAGATTTAATTTCTTGTATCATTTGTTTTTTTGCTTTCGAAGACCAGAGCGCCCACAAATCTCTTGGACATCCTGCTTTCCGCCTCTTTTTGCGAAAAGACTCTGCCCTCTTTAACATCCAACAACCCCTTCTTAATCTTCTCCTGCACATATATATGGTACTGAATATCCTCAAATGCATCATTAGGAAGGGATTCAAGCATTTTCTTAACTTCTTCTTTGGCTACGCGCATAAAACCTCTAAATTATACGAATTATACTTTTATTGCAGTGTTTTGTCAATATTGCTCTCCTTTCGCCTTCAGCCAATCCTCCATTTCAATAGGGTTTGAAAATCTTTTGCATTCTTTGCCGTCTCTGAAGACTATTATTGTCGGAAATACATCAATCATTATGTATCTCTTCTTCTGAAATTTCTGATTTCCCATCTGGCATTTGTTCATTAAAAACAAGTGTTTTTCCTCGAACTCTTTCGCCACTTTCTTAAAATAGGGATATTGCTCGTCGCACCCTGTGCATCCAAGTGCAGTGAAGAAAACAATTATTGTTTTTTCGTCATTCGCTGTCTCTATAATTCTCTTCATAGCAGTATCACTCACAAATTCAACCACTTTGCTGTTTAAAGTGTCCTGACAACTGATATTTGTATATAGAGCGGACTTTTGATTATATTCCATAATCTCTTTCGGATTCGCAAATGATATTTCGATATTCGTAGTCAGCTTAAGATATATAAATAATCCCAATATAACAAGCCCTACTGCAATCGGCAGTACAGCAATAATTGTAATGATTGTTTTTTTTCTCTCTTTTTTCATCGTTTTTTTCAAATCTGACATAAAAACAATCCCCCTCTCTTTTATCAGATTCTCACTTTTCACCACCGAGAAGTTTTTCTATTTCCGCATAGTTGCTGTCACTACTACCGATGAATAAGTGAATATTCGCTTTTGAGAGATAAACAACATAAAAGGGTATGGCTTCTATTTTTCCTACATGTCTTTCAAGCGCAAAGCATGTGATAGAGTCGTCAAAGTCAAGATAATTGAATTTTGTATCTTTATATTTGTTTTTGAATGAAATGACCTTGTCTGCAGAAAATATGCATGGTCCGCACCATTCCGCCCCAACAGCGATAAAGTGCTTATTGTCCCCCTTAAAGATTCTCTCTATTCCGCCTGCATCAACAGGCCTCACTCCACCCTTTCCGTATGCATACTTCAACAGCTTTGTCGGATCAAGCCCGTATTTATTAGATGAATATCTGTATATTCCCCAAACCGCCCCTGCAAATAAAACAACTATCAAAACAATCCTCAATCCTCTGAAAAAGATTGATTTAAATAACTTTTTAGAATTTATTTTCATACAAACTCCTTAAACTCCTTCTATCTGTTTTTTTCTGTCGTTGCGAACGCCTTGCTCGGTATTCGTACTTCTGAGTGTGGCAATCTCCTTGTCGGCTATTTGTTCCTTTGTCTGTCATTCAGAGCGTCTTGTTTACCCGCTTACCTCTGTCGTGGGAATCTCCTTGTCGTCTATTCATTCTTTTGTTTTTTTGTGTCTCCCCGCCTCTGAACTATTAACTAT
>DCUY01000028.1 GCA_002327905.1 Caldifarciminota bacterium UBA2202
GCCGGGGTGGCGAAACTGGCAGACGCGCACGTTTAAGGGGCGTGTGGGATTCCCGTAAGGGTTCAAGTCCCTTCCCCGGCATTTATTACCAAATCTCTTTTGTGATAAATCCTGAAGCAACTACCATATCATCTTGGTATATTACTCCGATTTGTCCGGGGGTAACAGCCTCAACTTTTTCTTTTAGATTAACCTCAATCAAATTCCTCTCAATAATCTTCGCGCTGCACTTCGTCTCAATCTGTCTGTACCTTGTCTTAATGCTGAGATTGTCAGAATTCAAATTGTCGAAGATTTGAATGGGATTGAGAATAAAATTCGAACTGAAAAGGTTTTCTCTTTTGGTCAATTGAACCTGATTTGAAACACTGTCAATCTTTTTAACATACATTCTCTCATTAAACCCCATCTCAAGGTTTCTCCTCTTCCCGACAGTGTATCTGAAATATCCTCTGTGTTCTCCGATTTTTTTCCCTTCATCATCAATAAAATCACCTCGCTTTTCATCCATTCCGCCATATCTCTTCAAAAAATCAATATAATCGTTATTTTGAATAAAGCATATCTCCTGAGATTCTTTCTGGACCAATGATATGTCAGTTCTTGATTTAATGTTTTTATAAATGTCCGTTTTGACTGCTACGCTTAAATTTGAATTTATGAATCCGCTGAGATCATCGCTGCCCACTGTTGCTACAAAATACGACTGATCTTTGCTGATGTCTGCACCTTTGAATATTCTCCCGTTCTCCACCCGTATATAATGCCCAGTTGAAAATCCTCCGCATTTGCACTCTTTCGCATAGTTTTTTAAGAGTGGAAATTTGATATCCCTGTTGCATAGAGCGCATGGATTCGGAGTAAGTCCGTCTTTGTATGTGTCAATAAAATATTCAATTATACTTTTTCTGAATCTCTTTCTTTCATCTTTTATAATGACTTTCATATTAAATCTGTCATAAAGCAATTCAACCTGTTCTCTGTTCTTCAGATTTCCTTCATGCAGAATTAAATACAAAGGAATTACTTCAAAATTATTATCTTTAAAAAAGAGCGATGCGGTTAATGAATCTATTCCGCCGGATACACCCACGAGAAGTCTTTTCATTTCAATTGATTTCTACTGCAATATATTCGACTTTCAGGAATTCATTTATTATAGGAATAAACGTCATTCTATAAAGATTGTTTTCTGCCTGCAAATCAAGAGTTACTTCATTAACATTCTCAAAAATCTCTTTTATTGCATTCTCAACAGACAAAATATTTTCATTTCCTCCGAGATTTTTAATTGAATCAGCGCCTCCGAATTTTCTCTGGAAAAGTCTGTTGGAAGCTATAACTTTTCCGTTATTGTCTATAAAGCAGAGAGTCTTTTCATGAGTAAACCATTTTTTAAAAGAATCCGCAAAAATATCCGATATAATACTGACATCCTTGATTCTCATATATTCAAATCCCATTAGAACTATGAATTTTTCTTCATTGAATGTGAAGGAAGAAATATTAAACAAAATGTTTGTAAATTTTTCAGATATTTTAAGTTCTATCATCATCGCAGTCACTCTGTTCTTTTCATATATGAAATCAAGGGATTCCTTTACGCTGTTTTTCTTTGCCGAATCTACAAGATCGTAAAGATTATTCGTACTTAAATCATGCTGATTGTGAAATACTATTTCTCCGCCACCTTTTAAAACAAAAAGATAGAGCCCTTCTACTTTTACAATGGATTTGATTATATTTTCAAGAAAATTCTTTTCACCTTCTGAGAGTCTCTTCTCCTCAAAAATCTCCTGCACGAGCCTGTTTTTCTCTTCGATTTTTTGATTTAAAATACTCACAAATGACATACCCGTAAAAATAAGAAGAAATATTATCAAGTATGCAAAGATTGTCTGGGTTTTAAAAACAAGCTGATATATTTTTTTTATGTCATTGTCCGGAGTATATACAAGGATATACCAAACATTATCTCCAATTTCCAAAGAGGATTTTACAAGAGAGAATCTACTGCTCTTTATTTCCTTATTTATATCTTTTATAATTGATATTCTCCGCAGAGTATAATCGGCAGTAGTGTCGAATGTCAGAGAATCTTCATATCTGAATATCTCCATCATCTGATTGACATTGTCATACTTAGACATATATTCCGGGGAATAAATGATTCCCCCGTCCTGATTTGCGACAATAACAAAAGAATTTTCCGTCGGCTTTACATGTTTTACATACAGATCCCAAATTCTGTCAAAAGGAATAAGTCCTGTAACTGCCCCGTCAAAATCATTGCCTCTGAAGACAGGTACAGCAATTGCAATAGCTTTATATCCTTGAACAGCAACAAATGGTCTGGATATCACAGAAGTTTTATCCTTAAATAATTTCTTGTTGTGTTCCTGATACAGTACATCTTTGCCTATGAGTTTTTTATCCTCAGGATATGTGTAAAATATCTTCCCTGTTTTATCCACTCTCGTTACATTCTGATAAAGATATTGATTGCTCTGCTGGAAATTCTTTATTACATTTTCTCCGTTCTTTCCAAAATATTCTATTTCACTCTTCTTTGATATATTAAGCAAATCATTTTGAATTTCAAACAAATAATGGGAGATCCCGTTCTCAGCGGTTCGAATAAGTTTTTCTGTCAGATTTCTGTGATTCTCATAAACAGTGTTTCCCACATAAATAGTGGAAATAAGATGAACTATTCCTATTACTGCAAGAATCAGAAAGCAAATAATTAAAAATAAAAGAAAAAAGTTCTTTTGCGACAATCTCTTCATATAATGATATTACGCGATTTATTCCGCCTGTCAAGAGTGATTTGTTTCAAATGAAACAAGGTTTAAATATTTATGATATAATTCAAAATGACTCATTTTAAAAACATGACAAGGACTCTTTGACTTAAATTTTTCAAAGGCGATTTATTTCTTGTTAGGATAGAGTCAACTTTATTTAAACCAAAAATGATT
>DCUY01000024.1 GCA_002327905.1 Caldifarciminota bacterium UBA2202
AGTGTAGTCAAGTGGATAATCAGATATATAATGGTATTTTATCCTATTGCTTTGATTTTGATGATAATTGCCATAGTATATCCTGAAAAAATCGTGAGCCTTATCAGACGCATAGACAGAAAATTTAATAAGAATGCAGATAAAATGCAGAGCAAATTGTCTAAAGTAGCTGACTGGATTGAGACGGAGATTAAGCTTTTCAAGAGCGGCCTCAAGTTTTATTTCACGAAGAGAAAAGCATCGCTTTTTTTAAATCTTCTGCTCACAATTGTGGGTTATATTATATTTTTCTCTCTTGCGGCAGTGATACTTTATGCTTTGGGAGCAAAAGTTACACATCCTATGGCAATTGCCAATCTGCAGTTTCTTCACAATTTTCTTGTATATTTCATGCCCACACCCGGAGCAAGCGGAATTGCAGAGACGCTTTTTGCAATTCTGTTCAAAGATTTATGCCCGAAAGAGATTCTCGGTCTCTATGCCATCATTTGGAGATTTTTCACATTTACAATTGGCGCCTGTATAGGCGGTTTTTTAACTCTTAAAATTATAAACCAATCAGGCAAATCTCTTGAGGAAATAATAAAGGAAGAAGAGGAATCGAAGATTGAAGGATAAGATAACAAAGGGATTGTTTCTTTTTGTTATATTTACTGCGGCAGCTTACGCAATAATATTTTTCTTTTATCTCAAGGGTGTTCCAAGGAATGCAAAGATTGATTTCAACTGGGTCTTCATTTCAGGAATAATCATTTTATTTGTCATTTACAATTATTTCAATATTCTGAGAGTATACTTTTTAGGAAGAATATTTTCAAAGGAATTCACTTTCTATGACAGCGCGTCTTTCACTTTAGGCGGAGTTCTTCTTGCGCTCATAACTCCGTTTCAGGCGGGCGGAATGCCTTTTCAGCTCTACATTATGTCAAAGCGCGGTATAGCCCCGGGGGAGGGCACATCAATTCTTATAAGCAGAGGGTTTCAGTCTATTCTTGTATTCATTGTTACGATTCCATTCACCATGATATTCTTTTCACAGCTTTTGACTGGAAGCATGGTTGCAATGCTTTTAAGATATTTTATGATACTTTATTCAATTCTATTTTTGACTGCTTTTATTCTGATTGCATTCACTAATAAAATAAAAAAATATTTTGAATCAAAGCGCATAAATAAAAAGGTTCTTAGTTTCATATTCAGAATTCTTGATGAAGTCATCAATTTCAAAAAAGGCATAATTTCAATGTTCACAAAGGGACTTAAAGAGAATATGATTTCCATTCTATGCTCATTTATAGCTCTTTATGCGGGTTTCGCCGTCACATACTTTTTAGTCAGGATGGTTTACGGAAGGGATGATTTTTTTCTTGCATTCAATATTCAGTTTATTCTCACATATCTTTCGGCATTTGTTCCGACACCCGGCTCAAGCGGTGTGGCGGAGGGCGGTATAGCTCTTCTCTATTCGCAGGTTGTGGCGAAAGAGCAGATAATAATTTTCATATTTTTATTAAGACTCATAACAACATATATCCCTGCTTTTCTGGGTTTACTGCTCATGTTTGACAAAAAAAATGTATTCAGAGAAATGAAATAATCTACCTGTTCAGAAATATAATCCTTAGACCTGCAATGCATAAGGCAATTGAAAGAATAATTATTATATGCTTCTCTTTTAATTTTGAAGAGAGATGTGCCCCAATCTGCGCGCCGAACAGAACTCCTGCAGATAAAAGTCCCGCGTAAAGAAATACAATTGTCTCTCTCATAAAAAACAGATGAGTTATAACTGAAATCAGACTCATTATCATAAGTGTAAAGTGGGATGTTGCAGTTGCTATATGGGCTGGGAAACAGAGTATTCTTATCATTGCAGGCACATGGATTATTCCGCCTCCAATACCGAGTATCGGAGAGATAAATCCTGTGAAAATGCTTATGACAATTCCAGTGATGTAATTATAGGAATAATGGAATGATTTTCCTTTGCTATCAGTTATCTCGCATTTTCTGATAAATCTTCCCGCTCTTCCTTCTTCATCAGCTTTATACTGTTTTTTTAGAATCACAAGAAAAATTGAAATGAGAATGAGAAAGATTCCGAAGAAAACATTGAATGTGTTTCTTGGTATAATTGTCGTGGCGAGTGTGCCTATTATTGATCCCGGAATTGTGGCAGAGGAAAAAATCATTCCTGTGCGGTAATCAATTCTCTTCATTCTTGAATAAGCTATTGTTCCGGATAAAGCATTAAAAAATATAACAATCATTGAAATCATTGTTATTTCCTCAACGGTCATATCCTGAAACATCAAAAGCAGGATAGGCATCAGAACAAAACCACCGCCCGCTCCTATGAGTGTTCCGAGTATTCCGGTTAAAAGTCCTATGACAGGAAGTATGAAATAAAGCATTTTATGATTATGCAGGAAAAGAAAAGAGTGTCAAGAAGTAAAAAACGACTTTGAGCAAATATATCTGGCGGCAGGAAGCCCGGAGCTTATTCGCACATCATCCCCGCCAGCTGTA
>DCUY01000085.1 GCA_002327905.1 Caldifarciminota bacterium UBA2202
ACACTTCGCTTAGCCGCTGTATCGAGATGGGTTAGCGTAGCAAGGGGACAGCCACTTGATGGGCGTCTGCGCAAAGCGTCCTCGCCGACTTACAGCTTTCGTGCATCAATAAGAATTTACTTGTTTCTCCTCACAAAAACATTGAATAGCAAAGCGGAGCAGACTGATGTTTTTGTTCGGAACTGTAAAGATAAGCAATTTAATCAACTGTTGTATTATTGTTAATTGTATGTATTTATATTTAGCTCACGGCACAAGGCGCAAGGCGCATGGCGTCTTTGTCTCGCACACGGCATACGGTATACGGCATACGGTATACGGTATACGGTACCTTTTATCCGTTTTCTGTTTTAACTATTGACAGAAGAAAATATTCTTGTAAAATATATATCTTATAGAATAATAAAAAAGGATGGATAATTATGGATAATAACAAGAAAGAGAATCCCTCTGGAATAGAACTTAAAAGCTTTTATTCAGATTCGGACATCAAAGATAATGCAGAATTGGGAAATCCAGGTTCTTTCCCATTTACAAGGGGAGTCTATTCGACAATGTATAGCGGCAGGCCTTGGACTATGAGGCAGTATGCCGGATTCGGAACTGCTGAAGAGACAAACGAAAGATTCAAATATCTTTTAAAAAACGGACAGACAGGGCTTTCAGTGGCATTTGACCTCCCGACGCAATTGGGTCTCGACTCGGATGACAAGCTTGCAGAGGGAGAAGTGGGAAAAGTCGGAGTTGCAATCTGTTCGGTAAAAGACATGATGCGGCTCTTTGACGGAATTCCCCTTGACAAGGTCTCCACTTCAATGACTATCAACGCATCTTCAATGATAATTCTCGCAATGTACATTGTGACTGCAAAGAAGCAGGGTGTCTCAATGGATAAGCTTTCAGGCACAATTCAGAATGACATATTGAAAGAATACACTGCGAGAGGAAATTATATATTTCCTCCTGAGCCGTCAATGCGGCTTACTGCGGATATTTTTGAATTCTGCTCAAAGAATCTTCCAAAGTGGAATACCATTTCCATTTCAGGCTATCATATCAGAGAGGCGGGTTCAACGGCAGTTCAGGAGCTTGCATTCACATTCGCAGATGCAATTGCGTATGTTGAATATGCTTTGAAAAAGGGACTGGACATTGATGCATTTGCTCCGAGACTCTCTTTCTTCTTCAATGCTCATAATAATTTCTTTGAAGAGATTGCAAAATTCAGAGCCGCAAGAAAAATATGGTCGGATATAATGAAGAACAGATTCCATGCAAAGGATGAAAAGTCAATGATGCTCAGATTTCACACACAGACAGCAGGCTCCATGCTGACTGCGCAACAACCGCAGAATAATATTGTGAGAGTTGCTCTTCAGGCATTATCAGCTGTCCTCGGAGGCACTCAGTCTCTGCACACAAACTCTTATGATGAGGCATTGGCTCTTCCAACTGAAGAATCCGTGAGAATAGCTCTTAGGACACAGCAGATAATCGCATTTGAGACGGGAATCTGCGATGTGGCTGACCCTGTCGGAGGTTCGTACTATTTGGAATCTCTCACAAATGAAATAGAACAGCGGGTTCAGGAATATCTGATGAAGATTGACAAAATGGGCGGAGCAGTGAAATGCGTAGAGTCGGGATACTTTAAAAACGAAATACACAATGCGGCGTATCAGTATCAGAAGGATGTTGAGAGCGGCAAGAACATAGTCGTCGGTTTGAATAAATTTACAATAGATGAAAAAGTAAAACCGAATCTGATGAAGATAGATTCAGCGGTTGAAGCGAAGAGACGCGAGAAATTGTCATCAATCAGAAAATCACGCGACAATAAGAAAGTCGATGATATTCTTGCAAAAATAAAGAATGCATGCTCAACTTCGGAGAATCTTTTCCCTCTTGTTCTTGATGCTGTTGAAAATGATGTTACAATGGGTGAGATAATAAATGTAATGAAATCAAAATGGGGGTTATTTGACAATGATTAAAAAATTCAATCACATTGCGATTGCAGTAAGCAATCTTGAAAACAGCACAGCTGTTTTTGAAAAAATATTCAATAAGAAGCCTGACACTATTGTTGAAGTTCCTGAGCAGAAAGTGAAAGTGGCTATGTTCGACATAGGCGGAGTTTTATTTGAAATAATCCAGCCGACTGAGATGAACACTCCTGTGGCGCAGTTTGTCGACAACAGAGGAGATTCTCTGCATCACATTTCATTTTCAGTTGAAGACATACAAAAAACTATAGAAGATTTCACTGCAGGCGGATTTAGAATGATTGATTTAAAGCCGAGAATGGGAGCAGAGGGAAAACCTATCGCATTCATGCATCCGAAATCATCAGACGGAATATTGGTGGAATTCGTAGAAGACAAAGAGGAGTCAAAATGAGCAGATTTAAAATTTTTGAAGAGAAACTCAGAGAGAGAAAAGCAAAGGCGAAGGTCGCAGTAGTGAATGCAGTAATCGAATCTGCAGTTGATGCCGCAATAGAGGCGGCGGAGAAAGGCTTTGCCTACCCATTGTTCATAGGAGAGAAGAGCAAAGTGGAGGAGCTTATCGGAGAGCATAAGGGAAAATTTGAATATGAAATTATAGATTCCAAAAGCGAAGCGGAGAGCGGGAAAAAGGCGGTTGAGCTTGTAAAAGAAGGCAAAGCGGATGTAATATTGAAAGGCTCGATCACAACATCAAATTTCATGAAGCCGATTTTAAATAAAGAGACAGGTATAGTGAAGAGCGGCTCCCTTGTGTCGCATATTTCTGTCTTTTCAATGGACACATACCATAAATTTCTTATAGTCTCCGATGTGGCGATAAATATCACACCCACTCTTGAAGAAAAAATAAAGATAATCAAAAATGCCGTCGAACTTGCGCTCAATCTTGACATTAAGATTCCCAAAGTCGCAATATTGGCTGCTGCAGAGACAGTGAATCTGAAAATGCCCTCCTCAATAGATGCCGCTATTCTGTCAAAAATGGGAGATAGGGGAGAATTCGGAGACGCAATGGTGGAAGGACCTATGGCTTTGGACCTTGCAGTGTCAAAGGAGGCATGCGAAGAAAAGAATTTTCATTCTCCTGTGGGGGCTGATGCCGACATAGTGATAGCTCCGGATATAGATGCAGGAAATGTTTTATATAAAACTTTAACAAAATTGGCTAAAGCAGACCTTGCCGCAGTGCTTTCAGGAACAAAGGCTCCCGTAGTGCTTACATCAAGGGGAGACACAGCTGAGATAAAATACTGGTCGCTTCTTTTAGCTTTGATGTCATATAAAAAATGATAATCATTTCAATAGCGTCCGACCATAAGGGATTTATCCTTAAAGAGAAAATCAAAAAATGCTTCTCTGAGGATACAATTCAATTTATTGATAGAGGCACATTTTCCGAAGAGAGTGTTGACTATCCCGATTATGCCGCTTTAGTCTCTGACGATGTAATAAATAAAAGATGCAGTTTCGGCATACTGATATGCGAATCAGGCATAGGCATGTCAATTGCGGCGAATAAGCATAAAGGCATTCTCGCCGCTTATGTTATAAATGAAAAAACAGCTTCAAGTGCAAGGCGCCACAATAATGCGAATATTCTTGTTCTGGGAGCCGCTATTATCAATCAGGATGATGCATGCAAAATTGTTGAGACATTCAGCAGGGAGAATTTTGAAGGCGGCAGACATGAAAGAAGAATCAATAAAGTGTGCAGAATTGAAGAAAACAATTGACTTATTAAATGAAAAGGTATAAAATAAAAGATTATGATGGGGCTATAGCGCAGTTGGGAGCGCGTTTGACTGGCAGTCAAAAGGTCACGGGTTCAACCCCCGTTAGCTCCATATTAAAAACAGGAGGATTCATGAAAAAGTTTGCTATCGCCCTTATGCTTATAAGCGTTCTTTTCACATTTTCATGCACTAAGAACAAGGGCACATCTATGGATTTTGCCGCGATAAAAGATGCGCAGAGAACAATGACAAAACTCGGTAATCTGATGGAGCAGTATTATGTTGAGAATGAAAGCTATCCTTTGACGCAGGAACAGTTCGAAAAGGACATAAGGCCTTATTTCATCACTTATAATACTGAAAATCAGGAAGTTGACAAATGGAATGAAATGGTGGAAAATGTATTCAGCGGAGGAAAGATTATTTATACCTCCAATGATCCTAAAAAGACGTACTTTGCATACGGCAAAGCAAAAGATTCAAATGAAACAGTGGTCTTTTGCAGGCCTGCTATGCAACACGATTCTACAAACATGATTGCAACCGAAGAGTAGGAACGAAAAGAAAGGAGCAAAACATGAAGAAATTTTTATTTATTGCACTTGTAATAATAATTACAATGGCAGGCTGTGAAACAACGCAGACAGAGGCAAAAGTCAATGATGTTGACAAAAAAGACAATATTTCGGATGCTTTGAAATATTATGATTTTGGCAAAGAGTACCTGAAAAACAAGCAGTATGATTCAGCAATAAAAAATTATGCGAATGCAATAAATGACAGTGTTGATTTTATAGATGCTTATGTGGGTTTAGGGCGTTCTTATGAGGGAAAACTTGATTATACACGCGCAGAATCCGTTTACATTTTTACAAAAGAAAAGTTCACAAAATCTACTGCCGGCAACAACGGACTCGGATTTCTCTATTTGAAGCTCAAACAGTATGACAATTCGGAAAAAGCATTTTTAAATGCATTGGCAATTGATTCCGCAGATGCAAAATCATACTACGGGCTTGGACAGGTTTATGACAAAAAGAAGCCTACAGCAAAAGAACTTTCATCCCTTAAATGCTATGAAAAATCATGCGAGTTTGACCCTGAGGATTTGGCTGCGGCATATGCGTATTCCAAAGCTCTTATGAAGGCGGAGAAATACAAAGAGGCTATTGATTTCCTCAAGAAGGTTTCGGAAGACCATCCGACTTTTGTCGAACCCTTATCAAATCTTGCAGAGGCGTATCTTGAGACAAAGCAGTATCAGGAGGCGATAAATACTTATAATAAAGTAAATCAGCTTGATTCTACCATTGTCAATACATATTTGGGAATCGCAAGAGCATATCAGGGGCTGAAAAAATACGATACTGCGGAGCAGTATTTTAAAAGAATGGTTGTATTGATGCCTTCATCCACTATACCCTATCTTTATCTCAGTCAGATGTATCTTGATCTAAATAATTATTCAAAGGCGATTGACAATTTGAATCTTGCTCTGGCAAAGAATCCTAATGACGAGAATGCGCTTTTATTGATTGCGCAATGCTACTTCCTGAAAGTTGACCCGAATAAAGTAAATGATGCAAATTATGACGAAGCTATGAAAATTCTTGATACTTCAGAGACTTATTTCAATAAATTGATTGCCCTTAACGGAAAATTTGTCAAAGAGTCAAATACAGGACTTGAGAACATAAAGAAAAGAAGAAGGGAAATAGATCCAACAAGGTGGTGATATGCTTAATTTCATTAAAATTGCTGTTATTCTTCTCATAATTGCTCTTTTGGGATATATGGGATGGCAATACATTGCAATTGAAATTAAAGCAATGCAGGTCAAAGGAGATGTTGACCAAACTCTGTACGGAGAGATCAGAAACGATGAGTATGTCGTACTTGAACGAACACTGGAGAAGCTTAAAGAAAAAGGAATATACCTTGAATATGGAGACATTATGATTGAAAAGACAAAAGGAAGCGTGCATGTTGAGTTTTCATATACGGATTCCATAACCATACCTTTTATAAAAAAATCATTCTACTTTGAAGAGAAGATCAATACAACAGTTACTCCGAATTAACTTGTTGTTTGTATTTTTATTGAGTTTTACCCTGCTTTTCTCTCAGGAGAGCAGGGTTTTCTTTTCGGGAAATGAGATAGTTTCAGAAAATAGAATCAATGATATTTTTATTGATAAGAAGATTGAATCGGGACTGCAAGAGATTCTTGATATATATCTCAATTCCGGCTATCCCTTTGTCGAGATAGTATTGGATTCAACAGTGAAGAGGGGTGACGGATCATTTTACTATTTCACAATCAATGAAAACGGAAGATTTAATATTTCAGGAATCAATAACAACTCCCTTGTGCGAAATTCATTTTTGAACAGAGCAATGAATCTGAAAGGAATGCTGTTTTCGGATAATCTTATCAGGCGCAGAATTCAGGAGCTTGAATCTTATGATTTTATAGATAATAATATGAATTACAGAGTGAGACAGATTTCGGATGCTGAAGTGGAAATAGGTACGGAAATAGGGCAAAAGAGATCCTCGCACATTTCAGGAACTTTATCATCGGATTTTGATTCAATGATGATAGCGGGCTTTCTCGACCTTGCGATTTCAAGTCCGTTCGGCTTTGGAGATATATATAAACTTGATTACAGCAGATATTCCGCAGATAAAACAAATCTTGAAGGTGAATTTGAATTTCCTTTTGTTTTCTCAACGCCCATAGGTGTATTTTCCAAAGGGTCATTTATAAGCTTTGACACGACACTTTCAACCGCGGATTACACTTTCGGATTATTCCTGATTTACAGACATTTTAAAATAAAAACAGGATTCGGCAAAACAACGGTATTTTATCCTTTTGCCGTAGATTCCAATAAAGACTATTCTCATATATCAGGGGAGATCGCATACAGGTTAAAAAAAGACAGGGCTGTTGAGATGAACATTCTCAATAATTTGTCGGAAAATATCTCAACAATATTCGACATGTATTCGCTCTGGGACAGTCCGATGAAAAGAATTCTGCTTCTATCCGAATTGAAAATACATTATGTGATTGCAGATGATTATGAGAGGCAGATGGGAAAATACCTTGGAGGCAATGAGAATCTGAAGTCATATCCGGAGGATTTCATTCTAACATCGGATTTTGTTTTCTATGAAGGCAGATTTCTTTATAATTCACTTCAAAACATAAAACCCGGATTATTCGCAGACGCTTCATTATACAGAACTGACAAAACAGAAAGAATGAATTCTTTTCTTTATTCTTACGGATTGCTTCTGCAGGCAGAAAATGATAAAACAATGCTGGTTTTGTATTACGGCTTAAATCCTAATTTGGGAGTCCTTCAGGGCAGGGTGCATCTCACGCTTTCTTATTTCTTCTAATCTTTTGACAGAATGTCACTGATTTCTCCTATGTACATTCTGTGATAATCCTTTTCAGGATAGTTTTTGTCAATATCCTTATCCTTGAAAAATTTTGGTTCAAGATCATCAGTGTATATTTTTTTGCATATAAGAGTCAAATCAGCCTCTTCATAAATTATAGTTTTATTCTCATAATAAACAGGGTGCAGAGAGAGTTCCTTTATTTTATTGACATCCCTTCCCGAATTACTTCCGCAGTAGTTTAAGATTCTTCTGCTCGCATCATTGAAAAAACTCAATGAAAAAAAATCATGACTCTCTATAAATTTGTATGTGTGCCGCACAGGCCTCACAAATACAAAAGCGACATTTTTATTCCACAAAACTCCAAAACCGCCCCATGATGCGGTCATGCAGTTTGATTCTTTTTCATCCCCTGAGCTTATGAGCATCCAATCGCGTCCCACCATATCAAAGGCATTTTTATTGATTTCGCTGATATTCTTTATTTTCATGCTTCTCCTTTTTTATCAATTATAATCTCGGCAGGTAAGAAGTAAATACTGAATATTCAATCATCGCAAAAAAGAATGGGATTGCTTAATGGATTTAATAAAAAAAGTCATTTAAAAACATATTTAGTTAAGTGAGTCTTTTCCTGTTTTTTTAAAAATCAAATTATTTATATATGAAGAGAATGCAGTAATAGGTATATCCAGAATTTTAACTGCAAAAATATATGCGGTATTTTCAAGAATCATGCGCTTAATTCTTGATTCCTGTCTGTAAAATATTCTTCTGTTGTGTCCGTCATCCAAATTCAGACAATGATATTTTAATCCCCTGAGGGAATTAATAATCTCCCAGTAATGGGAGCCCCATGCCCCTCTAATTTCAAGGCTTTTGCCTGATAATTTGTTTTGAGGATCTTCAAAGTGTCTCCCGAATCTTACGGCATATCTGTATGCAGGCATTGACCCCGGCTTGAGGTAAGATATAAACCATAAATTCGTTGTATGAATATCCTTTGGCCATAATCTGCAGGGTGTGTCATTTATATACAGATGTCCGCCCTGTTTTACAAAAGAGAATGCATCGCGGATAACTTTATTTCTTAAGTTCTTATCGCTTAACGGTATGTGCTCAATGACTCCGTTTAAAAGAACAATGTCGAATTTTTCGTCTTTTATCTCATTATGCAGATTATTTATATTCAAAATTTTCACTCTCTCTTCGACTTTATGTTCTTTAAGGCGCAATTCGCAGATTTTCAGACTTTTATCATCAATATCAGCGGCGCAGACAAATCTGCATTTTTCAGCAAGAGCAACAGTAGTTGCTCCTGTGCCGCAGCCGTAATCAAGAACCGTAAAGTCTTTCAGTTCGCCGAAATGATGCTCCATCTCAGGCAAAACATATTTGACAATCTGAGTGTAGCGCGCTCCGGTCTCGTGCTTCACATAAGTCTCAAACCTTTTAAGACTTTTTTTTGATGAGAGAAACTCTCTTACGGATGATTCAAAAGAGTCCGAGTATTTCATAAGTTAAATTATACTAAATGAATATTTGCAAAAAGTCAATATAAAAATATTTTATTATTCTTATTTGTATCCGTTCCGATAATTGTTAACAGTATGTGACTGCCGAATAGTGTAGCGTCGGCTCGCGGACTGCCTCTATAGCTCGTAGCGGGAAGCCCGGCGCTCATTCGCACATCATCCCCG
>DCUY01000070.1:0-26564 GCA_002327905.1 Caldifarciminota bacterium UBA2202
AGAACAAACGGAGAGACTGGGATTCGAACCCAGGAAGGGTTGCCCCTTACACGAACTCCAATCGTGCTCCTTCAACCAGCTCGGACATCTCTCCAGATTTTTAGAACAATTTTGTTAATATAATATTTCTATTTTCAATAAAGTCAATAGAAATCAGAAAATACTGTATGCCACTATGAGGCCGGCAGTAACAATCGAAACCATGCTCATGAGTTTAACAAGAATATTCAATGCAGGTCCTGCAGTGTCTTTCAGAGGGTCTCCTACCGTGTCTCCTATTACTGTCGCTTTATGGCTTTGGCTTCCCTTTCCTCCGAGTTCTCCGCTCTCAACATATTTTTTTGCATTATCCCATGCACCTCCTGCATTTGCCATCATTATTGCAAGAGTGAAACCGCTTCCCAAAGCTCCTGCAAGAAGTCCCAATACTCCTGCGACTCCCAAAACAAGTCCTATAAAAATAGGAGTCAATATTGCTATCATTGAAGGCACAATCATTTCTATCTGCGCCGCTTTTGTAGAGATATTGACGCACTCGGCATAATCGGGTTTTGCGGTCCCCTCCATAATACCTTTGATTTCCCTGAACTGGCGCCTCACCTCCTCAACCATTTTACCTGCCGCCCGTCCGACCGCCTTTATTACAAATCCGGAGAAAAGAAAAGGCATCATTGCGCCTATGAATATTCCGACTAATACCCTGAAATTAAGCAAATGCGCGTCAAACAGAGAGAGTATCTGAACAATATCCATATTCTCTATTCGGGCTTTAGTAAGAAGCTCTCCGCCGTATGATAAAATCCCTCCGGCCTTGTCAGCCATTGTTTCAAGAGCAATCTTTACTTCCTCAATGAATGCTGCAAGAAGAGCCAATGCAGTCAGAGCCGCAGAACCTATAGCAAAACCCTTTCCTGTAGCTGCAGTTGTGTTTCCAAGAGCATCAAGAGAATCCGTTCTCTCCCTCACCTCTTCATTCTGTCCGCTCATCTGTGCGTTTCCGCCTGCATTGTCTGCAATTGGTCCGTAAGCATCAGTTGCAAGAGTTATACCTAAAGTGCTGAGCATTCCCACTGCGGCGACTGCAATTCCGTAAAGGCCCATAGAAATATTTTTCACATCGAATCCTGATGCAAATAAAAATGAAAATACTATTCCGACAGAAACAGTAAGCACTATAAATCCGGTTGAAATCATTGACTCTCCAAGTCCGGCGAGAATCACTGTAGCAGGACCTGTCTTTGACTGCTCTGCAATGAACTTTGTCGGTTTGAATGCAAATGAAGTATAGTATTCTGTAATCTTTCCTATCATGATGCCTGACATAAGACCTACTACCATTGCGCCCCAGATTCCGAAATAACCTATTCCGGAATTATTTAAAAGAATTTTTATTACAAATAATGAGAAAATTGCCATCAGTATTGAGCTAAGATTTATTCCCTTGTTCAAAGCCCCCATTAGTTCTTTTTGATTGGCTCCCTCTTTTGTTTTCACTGCATAAATTCCTGCAACTGAAGCTAATATGCCCACACCTGCAAGTATCATGGGAAGCATAACCATATTCAATGTCGCTTTTGGCGACAGAGATGCTGATGCCGCTCCGGCCGCTCCGAGCGCCGCAGTTGACAAAACAGCCCCGCAATAGCTTTCATAAAGGTCAGCTCCCATTCCAGCAACATCACCCACATTATCACCCACATTATCAGCTATTACTGCGGGATTTCTGGGGTCATCCTCAGGTATGTTTGCCTCCACTTTTCCCACAAGGTCAGCTCCCACATCAGCGGCTTTTGTGAATATTCCTCCTCCGACTCTTGCAAATAATGCCTGAGATGATGCTCCCATACCGAATGAAAGCATTGTGGTTGTAATTATGTGAAAATTCGAATGGTACACCTGTTTTAAAATCAAAAACCATATTGAAATGTCAAGAAGACCGAGGCCGACAACAGTCAAACCCATTACTGCGCCGCTTCTAAACGCAACTCTCAAAGCGCCGTCAAGAGATTTTTTAGCGGCCTGAGTTGTCCGCGAACTTGCCTGTGTTGCCATATTCATTCCTATAAATCCTGCAAGCCCCGAGAAGATGCCTCCCGTAAGGAAAGCAAATGGAGTCCATAATGATTGAACTTTTAATACAAAAGAGAGAAATCCTATGAATATAAAAGCGCAGATGAAAAAGATTCCGATTGCCTTGTATTGTTGTTTAAGATATGTCATTGCGCCTGTTCTGACTGCCTGTGCGATTTCTTTCATCAGATCATCGCCTTCATCCAATTTTAGAGTGGATTTGTAAAAAACATACGCAAAACTCAAAGCTATGACTGCTCCAAAAGGTGCAATCCAAAACAAGAAATCAGAACCCATAAAAATGCCTCCTAAGTTTAAAAAATAGCTATATGATTTTATTGATTTTTAAGAATAAATCAATATTTTTCTTAAAAATTTAGATTCTTTATAAATGCTATTTCTTCCCTGATATTTTCATCGCAAATCACTTCTTTGCAGTTTTTTATTGAAGCAAGTGAAAATAAATCAAGCTGTTTTGATAAATCTTCAATTAAAAGAAATCTCCTTTGCCCCTTTATAGCTTTATTAAGCTCACTTTTGACTCTTCTTGATGAACCTGCGAGGACAAGTCCGAATTCATTTGATTTTATTTCAGATTTCACACTCTTCAGATTTTCAGAGAGCGCCGACTCCTCAATATTGAAGTTTAAAGCTCTGAATATGGAGAATGAATCAGGTTTTGAGTTTTTGAATAGTATATTGAAATCATCTTCAGCCCCGTTTTCGTAAAGACTTACAGAGGATGCAGACTTTATTGTCCGTATTATCATTTTTCTTAGCCGTATATCAAATGAGGTAAGGTCAAAAAGAATATCAGGGACTCCTGCATAAACCGTGTGTTTCTTTATGCTGTCCAATTCAATAAATTTTGAGGGTGTCGGAATATTTTCATAATGGCTTTTATGCTTAAAAATATCCTTATAAAGCATGTGGTATTTGAAAAACATGAATTCTATCTGCGAATTTTTATAATGATTTTGAATTGTCCGTTCAATTGAATAAACATCCTGAATTGATTTCAGATTCTCATTGAACAATACAGTAATTTTTAACGGATTTTCAAGAGTCTTCTGGATATTGAGAGTCTTCTTCAAACCATCAATGGAAGAGAGACGCCTGTTTATGAAATAATCACTGAGAATTTTGATCATTTTCATCTCCGTATATACTGTCGCGCACTACAGGTTTTATAAAGACATCCTCTCTCTTTGAGAGAAGATCCTTCAATATTGATTTAAGAGCGCTCACTCTGGCAGACATAGGAAGCACTCTGTTTAAAATAATGCATTCCTTATCTTTATATTTGCAGTATCCTCCGTCTCCGGTGATTGTTTCATACTTGACTTGAATGCCCATTTCCGACAATGCGTCTTCCATCTCTTTCAACAATTCTTTTTTGTTCATTTTCTTTCCTTTACTACTTTTATCTTTCCTTTTGCAATTCCGTGAATTTCTATGTCATCTGAAGAAATTATCTTCAATATGTTTTCAATATGCCTGTTTGTAACAAGCTGTCCGGGGATTATCAGAGGAATACCCGGAGGATAAGGAACAATCATGTTCGAAGAGATTCTGTTGTCGCACACTTTGAGGTCAAGCCACTCCCCTTCGGACTGGTATGCTTCAAAGGGAGGAATCTTCACATCAAGATCATCCCAATGGAAAAAGTGGCTCTGATCAGAAAGCTCTCTCTTTTCATATTTGAAATTTTTCAGCACTTTGAGAAGATGCCTGACCATATTTGTTGTGGTCCCTACACCCAAGAGTAATGTGAAGCTCTTGTAGTTTATCTTCTCCACTATGATATTGTTTCTGATCAAATAATTCCAAATCTGCTTTTTTGTAATTCCGGCAAAAGAAAAATTGACTACTATTCGTGAATAGTCAATTAAAATCTCATTTATGTCTTCAAAATACCCTCTCAGATATGACTTTCTTAAAACTTTGAATTCCTCCATTCTGTCAATCTCTTCCACAATGATGGTGTAATATTTTTTTAAACGTTCAAGAACCTGTTTGCCTTCAATTGACATCATTTTTCTTGAAACATCAATGGATGCAACCATAGGGTAAAAAGGCGATGTCGATGAGAAGAACATATAATTTTCATAAAAGTCCCTCTTCCTATCGCTGAAATCCTTGTCATTCACATGTATGACGGATGACTGGGAAAAACCGCCCATAGTTTTGTGAATTGACTGAACAACATAATCAGCTCCGGATTGAAGGGCATCAGGATAATAGTCAGTGTGAAAATGCATATGCGCCCCCCATGCTTCGTCAACAAAAACTTTCATTTTAAAGGAGTGCGCATAATCTATTATATCAGGAAGATAATATCTCAGCCCGTCGTAAGTGGGGACAGTCAGAGAGAGAAGTTTCGCGTCTTTGTTCTCCTCTATCTGTTTTAGAACAATCTCTTTTCTTGTGGGAAGTATTATTCCGAAATCCGGATGAAAGTTTGCCTTTAAAAATATCGGATTTGCGCCGGAGACAATTATTGAATGAATTATTGATTTGTGCATATTTCTGTCAACTATTACCTTATCTCCTTTATTCAAAAGAGTCATATAAACTATTTTATTTGATGTGGAGGTTCCGAGAACATTTATAAATGAAGCTAAAGTGCCGTAAGCATTTGAAAGGAGCCTCTCTGCATCCTTGAATGCGCCCGTATGGGATAGCAGAGACCCGAATGAAGGGTCAGAGACGGATGTGTCGGTTAGGAAAATATTGTTTTTATAGAACCTTTTGAAATCCCTCACTGAAGCGAATTTTTCAAAACCCGCACCGCCAACATGACCAGGAGTGTGCCATCTCTGCTTCTTGCTTCTTGCAAGTTTCTTCAGCTGAGAGAAAAACGGAGTGGAGAACCTTCTTGAATAGAAAAACTCAATTATTACTTTCCCAAGGTCATCCGAATCTGTGAAGTATTTGCAGTTTTTATGGTCTATGTTCGGTTTCTCCGAGTAATTGTATATGAATATTTCAGACTGGTTGTTATAGAAGAGTATCGTATTGATAATATCCATCTCATACTGCTTGGTGTCAATAATTACTCCGTCATACAGGGTGTCTTCAAGATTTGACTCGGAATATTTAAATTTGAGATTGAATCTGATTTTGAAAGTATAATTGTTGAGTTTAACAATGGAGTTGCTGTATTTTCTGTACTTCTTTACTTTATCCTTTCTCTCGGATACTATTATGATGTCATAATTAATTGAAGCCATTAGTCCTCATAGTTATTGATATTATGTTAATATTTACGCTTTTGTCAAGGTTTTTCATGCAAAATATGTATAGTTCTTTACACCAAGAATTTTAATTTTCATTATTGTATTTAACTTAATTTTTCGGTTCAGAGATATAAGAGAGGAGTCAATAATCGGGGCATCTTCAATGAGACGGCCAACGAAATAATTATTCTCCTCGCGGGTGAATACAGCATCCTTTACTCTGCCGACATTTGCAAGCATTCCGTTTTTCGCTGTTTTTTTGTAAATTTTAATTATCGCATTGAATCTCTCAATCTTTATTTTTTCAGGCAATTTGCTCTTAATTTCAAATGCGGGAGTTTCCTCTTCATCCGAATAAATAAAAATCCCGAGTTTGTCTATGTATCCCTTCTCTATAAAATCGGCAAGCATCTTAAAATCCCGTTCTGTCTCTCCGGGAAAACCAACCATTACAGACGAGCGAAGAAGCAGTGATTCCGCTTTTGCGTATTCAGCCACTTTTATGGGATTCTCCTGAGCTCTTCCCATATTTTTAAGAATTTTATTTGAAACATGCTGAAAAGGAATATCAATATATTTTATGAATTTATCTGAACTTTTTATTGAGTCAATCACTGAATAGACTGACTTATCCGGAAATACATAAAGAAGCCTGAAAAGCAGGTCACTCTCCTTTTCGGATAGGTCTTTTATCAAGTCATTTAAAAAATATTTCGAATATATGTCTCTTCCGTAGAGTGATGTGTCCTCAGAGACAAGATTGAATTCTTTGTAGCCGCTTTTTGACAAAACATTGATTTCACTGAATATATTATTTTTCTTTCTTGATCTTATTTTGCCTCTTATAGATGGTATGGCGCAAAAAGCGCATCTTCTCGAACACCCTTCGGAAAGTTTTATATATGTGTGAAATGAATCGAAAGCCAGCCTATTCCTGCACTCATGGTATTTTCCCGGATTGTCATTTACAATGTGAATTTCTTTCCCCTGCTTTAAGGAAGTCGCCAAAACTGCAGAGTGTTTCTGCGGTTCAGTTCCGAGAACCCATTTAACTGCACCGAATTCTTCAGAAAACTTTTTCCCCACTCTCTGCGGATAACAGCCTGTTACAATCAATTTCCCTGTTGATTTGAATTTCTCAATCATCTCTTCAGTCTCTCGTCTGGCATCATTGATAAATGAGCAGGTATTGAGAAGAATATAATCGCATTCTTGAAAATCATCAGTCAGAACAAAACCTTTTTTTGTTAATTTTCCAAGAAGGTATTCAAGGTCTATTTGGTTCTTAACGCAACCGAGGGATATAGGCAGAATTTTTTTCACTTTAGATTATCAAGCTGTATTTTAAGTTTGTTTATCACTTCAATGTCTGTTGCCATGAGAAGAGCCTTCTCCGCAAAAATTACAGCTTCTTTCTTTTCACCCAATAGCATTGAAGATACGGAACAATCGAGAAGAGCCATTGCCGCCATATTGCGATTATCGGAGAAAAGTTCGACAGCCCTTAAATAAGCGGTTTTTGCTTCGCTGTATCTTTTCTGTTCAAAGAGTTTCTTGCCGAATATTCTATACAGAGACCCTTCTACAAATGGAGTCCTCTCGCTTCCCTCTTCGGAAACGAATTTTTTCAGATATTCAATGTCATAGATTTCATAGTATATCATGGCTCTCTTTATCATGGAACTGTCTTTGAAAGCATTTTCTTCCCTTGACAAAGCGTCAAGCATAAAAAGAGCTCCGTCAATATTCTTCATTTCTTTTAATGATAAAGCGGTGATATACGACGACTCGCTCTTGGATTCCCTTAAATCCGAAGAATATTTCAGATACAACTCGACTATCTGCTGATATTCCTTTTTGGCGAACAATTCGCGCATATACTGTATAAACAAAGCTTCAAACTTTTCAGGCCTGTACTTCTTAATATTCATTACAATTCTTTGAATCTGTTCGGCAGAACATGTCTTAACAATCGTCGCGCATAAATTTGAAGCATATAAAGGAATATTTTCGCTCTCTGGAAATTCTTTATCAAGATTGTCAAAAGCCCAGATTCTCAGAGATTCACTCTCTGCCTCTTTTATTATAGTCTCGTATGTCTCCCTTCTCATCGGATTGCCTGTCTCTTTGGCTATAAAATCAAGGTAAGCGGATATGCTGTCACTGTAAAGACGGTCCTTATAGTCAATAAAATACTTCATGAAGACAAGCTTCTCAGCGAAAAAAGTCGGGTGCTTCAATTTTGACATAAAAAGTTTTGATTTCTGATAATTTTTTTGATAAAAATACGACTGTGCAAGAAGTTGAAAAGCATACTGCGTTAGTTCGTCGTCCGGATATCTTTCAGTAAACTCTGATAATTTGCTTGCCGCTTTTTTGAAATCTCCTTTTAAAAAGAATCCCTTACCGTCAAGAAATTCCGCATTTTTCTTGAAATCGGATTTTGACGCATCCATTTTTACAAATGTCAGATACTCTTCCATTTTATCATATTCTCCAAGCATGAAGTAGTTTTTTCCAATCAGATAATACGCATTGCCGAGAAGAACACTGTTGGAATCGGTTCCAAGAACAACATCCTGAAGAGCCATTATTGATCTCTTAAAATATCCTTTGTTATAAAGAATCTGGCCCTTAATATATTTAAGATTCAGCATTCTTTCGAAAGAAGGATATTGGGTCTCAAATAGTTCAATAATAGTCATCGTATTTGAATAATCCTTTTTTTTGTAATAAATATTAAGCATCATGTAGGACCTCTGCGGCTCTATCCTCGCGCTCTCTATTCCTGTTAAAAGCTTCAAAGCGCATTCATCGTCATTTTTCAGATAAGAAACCATGCTTTTCATCAACACCGAGTAATCGTCATTTTGATTTTTTAGAAGTTCAAGCACCTTTGAATGCTCTTCTAAATTGAAATAGCATGCTGCCTTTATAATTTTTACTATGCTGTCAACCCCCATGTCAGAATCCAAGCCGATAGAATTCAAAACATTGATTGCATCTTCATATTTTCCAAGATTATACAAAGCGCTGGCTTTTATTATTTTCTGCTGATAATTTGAAGCGGAAGCGGATATTATTTTATCATATTCTTTTTTTTTGAAAAGCGCATAAAGATCATCTTCATTTCTGAGTTTATCGGAATCCAGATAAAATGCCTCTCTGAATTCCTTAATGTAAATATTGTCATATCTCAGGGAAGATGAAAAAATCTGAGCTGACTGAATATCATTATCTTTTGAATCCAAGCAGAAAGAATCAATTTCTCCGCTTATATCGAATAAACCCTCATCAAATCCGAATACGGCAATGCCGGAAATAAACACAAATAATAGAAATGTAGAACCTTTGATTGCGAGTGAAGATTTATGAGACATCAATGAGCTTGTATTCCCTGCTTCCGATTCCAATTTTCTCTCCATAATTAAGCTGGACTTCAGGATTGATTTTTGAATGAACTGCCTTAAATATATTTCTGCCTGCCTTTTTATTCACAAGGTCATAAGAAGCAGTATCAATCGCAACAATGTCATCTGAAAACAGAATGCCTATGTCTTCCACAATATTCGGACCTGTATATGAACAACAGTCGCAGACAATTGAAACATTATTAATAAAATTAATATAAACAGTCTTATTCTTTTTTATCGCTCCTGCGGCATATTCCGTCATCCTCTTCTGCATGTCAGAGCTCTCTGTATTCCAGTTTATTCTAATTGCTCTGTACTTGCACACATCAATGCAGAGACCGCATCCGACACATTTTTGCGTATTAATAAATGCCTTCTTCTCTTTTCTTTCAATTGCTTTAGAATTGCACCACTCTGTGCAGGTAAAACATCCAGTACATTTTTCTTTGTTCACGGAAGGGCTTATATTTGAATGCATAGCCAATTTTCCCCTTCTTGCCGCGCACCCCATGCCCATATTTTTGATTGCTCCTCCGAATCCCGTCAATTCATGTCCTTTGAAGTGGCTGACACAAAAAATAGAATCGGCATAGTAAATGTCAGATGCAATATACAGTTTTTCAAATATGCTTCCCCTGCTTTTCACTTCAACATGGTTCTCCCCTCTCACTCCGTCTGAAATAACAATAGGATAACAGCCGAATCCGTTGAAGAAAGCATTATTAAGATGGTCTACTGTATTTGACCTCATTCCTTTATAAAGAGTATTCGTGTCTGTAATGAAGGGCTTTCCCCCGGATTCCTTAATGAAGCCGCAGATATAGTTTATGTATGCGGGCTTAATATATGCAGTATTCCCCATCTCCCCAAAGTGCATTTTAACCGCAGTCAAAGCAGAGTCTGATGCAATTTTGTTCGCTCCTATTTTTTCAAGAGGTTTGCGCATAAGGTCAAGATTCATCTGAACCTTTGAAAAATCAATAAAATATACATTACTCATAAAAATATTATATTGCATAGAAAAATTATGTCAATAAGAAGATTGAAAGGATTTAAGCATACAAAATAGATTTTCAGCCGGCTCTGTGCGCTCTTCTGATAAAAGCTCTGCCTTAATTGCTCTATGATTTTTTCAGATACTCATTTATGGCATATGCGGCTTTCTTTCCTGCTCCCATAGCTGAAATGACAGTCGCGGCACCGGTGACTATATCTCCTCCAGCCCAAACCTTATCTTTGTAGGTTTTGCCGGATTCATCAGTAGTGTCAATGTATCCCCATTTATTAAGCTTCAAATCAGGAGTGGAATCAAACAAAATCGGATTTGGTCCGGCACCTATTGCTATTATCACAAGGTCTATGTCCATAATCATATTGGACCCTGTTATTGGAATGGGGCTCCTTCTTCCGGATTTATCTTCCTCCCCAAGCTCCATGGATATAACCTCCATAGCCTTCACGAAACCGTTTTTATTTCCTATGTATTTTACCGGATTTGTTAAAAATTTGAATTTTACGCCCTCTTCAATTGCATGCTGTATCTCTTCGTTTCGTGCGGGAATCTCCTTCTCGCTTCTTCTGTAAATTATCCATGACTCTTCAGATCCCATTCTCAATGCGGTTCTTGCGCAGTCCATTGCCACATTGCCGCCTCCAATAGTTGCGACCTTTTTGCCGCGCGGAGCCGGAGTGTCATATTCGGGGAATTTATATGCCTTCATAAGATTGATTCTCGTCAAGTACTCATTTGCGCTGTTTATATTACAGAGATTCTCTCCCTCAATCTTCATGAATACTGGAAGACCCGCTCCAACTCCTATAAAAACAGCATCATAACCCTGTTCATTCAGAAGGTCGTCAATTGTGAATAGTTTTCCTGCCACCATATTGGTGCTGATTCTGACTCCTAAATTCTTCAGATAATTGATTTCACTCTTAACTATCTCTTTAGGAAGACGGAATTCCGGAATTCCGTATGTGAGAACTCCGCCTGCCTCATGCAATGCTTCAAATATCGTTACTGTGTGCCCCATCTTTACAAGAGCTGCGGCAGTAGTGAGTCCCGCAGGACCGGAGCCGATGATTGCGACTTTCTTCTCAGTCTTTGCATTCTTTGCGGGAATTTCGACTGAGCCCATGCTTCTCTCATAATCTGCGGCAAACCTTTCAAGCCGTCCTATTGCAACCGGCTTGTCAAAAGTTCCTAAAATGCATGTCGCTTCGCATTGTGTCTCCTGCGGGCAGACTCTTCCTGATATTGCAGGAAGGGAATTGTCCCTTTTAATGCTCTTTGACGCCTCTATGAATTTTCCCTGATGAATCAAATCAATGAAAGCTGGAATATTTATATTGACGGGGCAACCCTCAATGCACTTCGGTTTCTTGCATTGCATGCACCTTGCCGACTCCATTTCCGCCATCTCTGCATTGTATCCGAAGGGCACTTCCTCAAAATTGTTTGTCCTGAGTATCGGATCCTGAGTGGGCATCTCCTGTCTCGGTATTTTTATTTTAATCAGGTGTTCGTCCCTCTTTGACAGTCCGTGCCATTTGCATCCGTATTTTGTGCATATATAAAATGGAATCAGTTTTGAAAATGCAGAGACAATGAACTGAGCCACTTTCGGGGTTTTGCACTCTTCGCACATTATATCAGCTAACAAACTCTTTCCGCAGTGCGGACATGTCATGTCATCTACAACATCACCCTCCTTCAAAGGAAGGTCGCTCTCAACTTCAAAAATATTCAGATAGGGGCTTAATTTTATGAATCCTTTTTCATTGTTGAATTCTATATTTATAAAAATATATTTTTCTTCTTTTTCTTCGTAATTCAGAGATTTATTGCAATTGGGGCAATAAATATGAAGAAATGAACCGTATTTAATATATTTAGGTTCTATGTCATTAAAAAGATTAATAACAACCTCCTATTTAATTGATTTGTAAAGAGAGATTCTTTCGTCTTCAAGATAGATTTTCTGTCTTTCCATTAGCAAATCAAAATTGACTTTATGTCCATCAAACTGAGGTCCGTGAACACATGCGAATTTTGTCTCATTATTAACTTCAACTCTGCATGATCCGCACATGCCTGTGCCGTCAATCATAATAGGATTCAAACTTACAATTGTCTCCTTATTGTATTTCTTTGTTATATCACAGCATGCCTTCATCATCACTACAGGACCAATAGCCACTGCGAACTCTATCTCATCTCCCCTCTCTGAAAGAATCATATCGGACACTTGAGTGACAAATCCATGGAATCCCTCTGTTCCGTCATCAGTCGTGATGTGGAATTCGTCTGATATTTTTTTCATCTCATCCTTCATTATAAGAAATTCCTTTGTCCTTGCTCCTATGATGCTTATTAATTTATTCCCTTGTTCATAATATCCCTTTGCAATATGATGCAGAACAGCTATTCCGGTTCCTCCGCCTATAACAAGAATCTTCTTATCGTATTTTTTCATCTCCACTGCCTTGCCTAAGGGACCTATCACATCCTTGATATAGTCGCCGACATTCTTTGAACCGAGGAGAGCAGTGCTCTTTCCTACTATTTGAAATACGAGTGTTATTGTACCTGCGACAGGGTCATTATCTGCTATTGTCAGAGGGATTCTCTCTCCGGT
The DNA here is from genome assembly GCA_002327905.1 of Caldifarciminota bacterium UBA2202. Classification (GTDB taxonomy): domain Bacteria; phylum Hydrothermota; class 32-111; order 32-111; family 32-111; genus UBA2202. The sequence continues at coordinate 12,361 of DCUY01000070.1, forward strand.
CTTGTCTGTTATTATTATCACAAACTGACCGGGAAGGCCCTTCCTTGAAATCTCCGGAGCATCTATCCTCATGCTGATTATTGTCTGGCGGGAATAGGATTTCTTGTCCAGTATTTCATACATAATATACTACCATTCTTTGCTGTCTTCCAGCATTATCATGCTCTCATCTTCATCGCTTATGCCGTGCCATTTGCATCCGGGTTTTGTGCAGAAGAAAAAATTAACAAGTTTGACGCTTGATGTTACAAGAAGCTGTGCAGTCTTTGATTCGCACTCCGGGCATTTTTTTTCTATAACAATTGATTTATGGCAGTGAGGGCATGAGATGTCCTTTATCTGCTCACCGTCAGTAAGTCTGATTGTTGTCCTGTGCTTGAATACATTCAAATACGGACTTAAATGAAGAGTGCCATTCTCTCCTGCGGAATTGATTATATTTAATTCTATTTCATTGCCATTAATCAGTGACTTCTGACAATGAGGGCAATAAGTATAAAGAAATGTTCCGTGCTTTATTATCTCTTTCTTTTCCTTCTCATCAAAATTCTTTGTGCTTCTGATTCTTTCTCCGACATCTTCATGAGGAGCGCCTTCATACGAATATGTCTCATAGAGAATCTTAAGAGCCACCTCGGCTTTCTTGAATTCTATATAATGGTTCGAACAGCCGCTTCTTGCACAGAATCTCACTCTGCCTCCCTCTTCAAGAAGAATGGGAACCATGTGAGCATCACATGTATCGCACTTAGACTCCGCAATCAGCTCCTTTCCGCATTCAGGACAGAAAAACCGCACTGTCTCTCCTTTCTTGATTTCAAAGTCCTCTTCATGCTTATAACTGCCGTACATGCCGCTGAGCCAACTGTAACCCTCTTTATTTTTATATTTTATTTTTAATTTAAGTGATGGCTTCCCGTCAATCAGCTTGTTGTTATCCATAAGCAAGGAATTACAGTGCGGACATTTCATTTTCAAATACAGCATACTTTCTCCTTTTTTGTTTCATTTATATTTTTCGCATTAAATGCGGCATTTCTGAAACCAAATTGAAGCTCTGGATTAAAACTGAAAAGAACATAAAAATCGGCAGAGAGTTATGAATATTTACCGACTCTGCCAAACTAAATATTAACGAATTTAAGAATTTAATCAATACCTATTTTTATTTTATTGAAAATAGCCGAATTGACTCAAAAATAAAACAAAACGAAAATATTTGTTTTATTTAATAATCGTATAAGATTTTTACGGGTAATTTAATTCGGATTATTTTTTATTTCAACATTTTTTTAAATGCCGGAGGCCGGAATTGAACCGGCACGGGACTTACATCCCAGCGGATTTTAAGTCCGCTACGTCTACCAATTCCATCACTCCGGCAATAAGGCGGCATCCAGATTTGAACTGGAGAATAACGGTTTTGCAGACCGTCGCCTTACCACTTGGCTATACCGCCGCGTTGAAAATAAAAATGGAGCGGGAAACGGGACTCGAACCCGCGACACTCACCTTGGCAAGGTGACGCTCTACCAACTGAGCTATTCCCGCTCGTTGCAGTAATTATTTATACAGAAATTTCAAAAAATGTCAACACAATTCTTATATAGAGGCGAAGACCTTTTCAATCTTCTTCATCGCCCAGTCTATTTCATTCTTCTTTATTACAAGCGGAGGAGCGAATCTTATTATATTGTCATGAGTCTCTTTGCAGAGAAGCCCTTCCTTCATCAATGCCTCGCAGAATCTTCTTGCGCCGCCTGCTGAATTCTTCAGCTCCACTCCTATTAGAAGACCTTTGCCTCTGACTTCTTTAATATAATCCGTCTTGAGCGCTTTGAGTTTCGAGACAAAATATTTTCCTACTTTATCGGAGTTTTCCGCCAATTTTTCATTTACCAGAATATCAAGCGAAGCAACTGCGATTATTGATGCAAGAGGATTTCCTCCGAAAGTCGAACCGTGGTCTCCCGGATTGAAGACATCCATTACTTCCTTCTTTGCCAAAAATGCGCTTATCGGATAGAATCCTCCTGAAAGCGCCTTTCCGACTATTATTCCGTCAGGCTTCACACCTGCCTCCCACTGATAAGCAAAGAACTTTCCCGTTCTGCATAGCCCTGTCTGTATCTCATCCAAGACGAAGAGCACATTGTTCTGTCTGCATAAATCCTGCGCCTTCTTCAAGAATCCGGCAGGAGGTATTATTATTCCTCCTTCGCCCTGAATAGGCTCTGTCAAAAAAGCAACTGTATTCTTATTGATTGCCTTCTTCAAAGCATCAAAGTCTCCGAATGGAATCTCTTTGAAGCCCAAAGTGAGAGGTCCGAATCCGTCTTTGTACTGCTCATCCGAAGAAAAAGAGATTATTGTCGTTGTTCTTCCATGAAAATTATTATGAGAGACAATTATTTCAGCTTTATTCTCTTCAACTCCTTTGACCTTATAGCCCCATTTTCTTATTGCCTTAATTGCCGTCTCAACAGCTTCGGCTCCAGAATTCATCGGCAGGATTTTTTCCATCTTTGACAGCTTGCACAATTTTTCGTAAAAGAGAGGGAGCTTGTCATTGTGAAACGCTCTTGATGTGAGAGTGAGGTTTTTCATCTGCTTTGCCGCTGCCATAGCAATCTTCGGATGGCAGTGCCCCTGATTGACTGCAGAATATGAGCTTAGAAAATCAAGGTATTTTTTTCCTTCAGCATCCCACACCCAGATTCCCTTTCCCTTTGAAAGACACACATCAAGCGGATGATAATTGTTTGCGCCGTACTTTTCTTCAATTGCATAAAATTTATTTGACTTCTTCATAGAGACTCCTTTTATTTTAAAGTTCTGCTGAATAAAATAGCATATTAAAAATTAAAGTCAAGAGCCAAGAATCCTTCTTTTGACAAATCCTGTCAGAAGATCAATCAGTTTGCCTATAATGAAGGATGAAAGAAAAAATAGTGAAGAAAATATAAGGAACTCGGGCATGCTGAAAGGATTGTCAAGAGTCGCCTTTCTTAGAATTATCCCTGCTCCGGAAGATATAAGCATTGAAATAATGATATCATAAAAAATATGCTGTTTGTTGTTGTTTATAGCATAAATGCTTCGCGGGATTACTGCAAGCGCTATAAGAAGAAAATAGAACCCGTGCATGTATGAAAAGAAAAATATCATAAATCTCTCGCCTGATTCCATAAACCTGTAAACAACTGAGATTTCGTTTTTGATATCAAGTATTTTATAAAGACTCTTTATAAAATATTTGACGAAATAAAGAACCATGATTATTCCCACAAAGAACATGGCATAATTTATTGTTGATGCATTGATGATGACAAATGAAAAGATATACCTCATTACAATGCTTAAAATGATGATTGACAAAAAATGCGCAATTTGATCTATGATGAATTTAATCGCCTCTTCCACCCTGCTTTTGTATTTTGCCAGATCAATTATGAAATGAAATATGAATATAAAAATTGAAGCTGTAATGATAAAAATGAAATTTCTGCAGAACATGGACAATACAATAAGAGTGACTGCAGAAACAAGAAGAGAATGCCACAAAATACCAATTATTCCCTTAAGCTTGAATTTGAAAACTTTATTGGTCTGAAAAACAAAATCTCCTATCAGGTGGCCCAATAGGAGAATTATTACCAAATTTTTATCAGGGAAAAAACTATTCATCTTTTACAACCCAGACTTTTACTTCTCCAGTAACTTCCGGGTGTAATTTTATCTGTACATTATAGAATCCAAGTTTTTTAATAGGCTCTTCAAGTAGAACCGCATTTTTGTCAACATGGACATTGCTCTTCTCAAGCTCTTTTGCTATAATTGCATTTGTAACTGAACCGTAAAGCATCTCATCGTCATGCGCCTTCTGCGACACTGTTATTGAGACCTCCGCAAGAGTTTTAAGCATCTCCATAGCCGCCTGCCTGTTCTTAACTTCACGCACTTCATCTAACTTCTTGTCAAGTTCGTACTTTTTCTGATTTCCAGATGAGAACTCGTATGCCTTTTTTGACGGTATTAAAAAATTGCGGGCAAATCCGGTCTTTACATTTAGGACCTCTCCCTTTTTTCCAACTCCATCAATTTTTTCTCTAAGTATTACTTTCATTAAGCTCTCCTATCTTATATTTTCATCTACATTTGCCAATAATGACATTTGACGCGCTGTCTTAATCGCCTGAGATGCGAGTTTCTGATGTTTTGCGCAGAGTCCTGTCACTCTTCTTGGAAGAATCTTGCCTCTGTCATTCATAAATCTTGTCAAGGACTGTACATCTTTATAATCTACTGTATCATCCTTAATGCATATTCTGCATTTCTTTTCTCTCTTTACTTCTTTTTTTGTATCTTCATCTTTAGAACGGTATGCCATCTGAACCTCCAGTGTTTTCATTTTCCTCAATGTTTTCAAAGTCTTTGTCAACTTCATCTATAACATGACTTGCGTCCGAATATTTTGAAATTTTATCTGCAGTATCATCAACTTCTCTTGAAATGACGAATATCTTGGATGCTCTGATCTGATGCCTTGAAATCTTTTCATGCGTCTTCTTGTCTTCGTATGTATTCAGCTCAAGAGAACCGTCAATTATCACAGGAACACCCTGTTTCAATCTATTCTCAAGTCCGACCGAATACTTTTCAAAGTATAAGACATTGATAAAAAGAGCAACCTCTTTCCATTCTCCGCTCTTATCCTTGTATTTTCTGGATGAGACGAGACGAAAAGATATTATTCCGGTATTATCATTTGTAAATCTTTTTTCCGCGTCCCGCACCAGCCTGCCTGCTATAATAATTTTATTTAAGGACGGGACAATGATTTTTTCGCTCATTTTTTACACCTTCACCTGTAAATTCTTTTTTATATTGTAGCGCCACACTTTTTCATCAAGGCGGAGTTCATGCCTCAATGAATCTATTTTGAGCGGGTCAAGCGAGAACAAAATGTAAACAAACCTTCCCTGCATTGCTTTCTTTATCTCATATGCGAGACGGTCTATACCTTTGTCTTCGGAAAGATTCAAAGAACCGCCAAGGTCCTCTATCCATTTTTTCATAATTCCTATCTTGTCCTGTACCGCGGTTTCATCCAAAGAAGGATCCAAGATCATTAGAATTTCATAATTAGTCAACTTTCGCCTCCTGTTTTTGATGTATCATCATCCTTTTTTTTGTTTACACAATTCATTGCTTTAATTGTTCCCAATTCAATTATTTTCTCCATTGCCGAGACTGACTCTTCCACAATATTTTTAAGAGTTGAAATATTCTCAAATTCGCCAAGCACAAAATCCCTGTCTTTGGAGGAATTATCAACTCCGATTCCTATTCTTAGACGCGCAAAATCTTCGGACCCGAGATGGTATATTATGGATTTCAGTCCGTTATGCCCTCCTGCAGATCCCTTCTCCCTCAGACGCAAAACACCTTCGGGAATATTGAAATCATCGACTACAGCGACGATATCGCTGACAGCAATAGGAAACTGCTCCATTGCCTGAATAACTGCAATTCCGCTGTTATTCATGTATGTAGAGGGTTTTATGAGCAAAACACTCTCTTTCAAAGAACAATCGCAAAAAAAAATTCACCTTTGCCGGGCTTAAAAGAACCTTTATGTCTGGCTACGAACAAATCCAAAGCCATAAAACCTATGTTGTGCCTTGTGTTCGAATATTTCGAGCCGATGTTCCCAAGACCTACAAATGTTATCATTATTTTTTATCTTTTTTATCCTTCTTGTCATCTTTGCCTTTTCCTGCCTCTTTGCCTTTCCCGGCATCCTTGCCCTTTGCGGCTTCAGCGGCGGCCTCCTCTTCAGTCGGTTTCTTCTCAGTGATGACTTCAGGTTCGGCAGATGTCTCTTCTACGGCAACAGGAGCAACTTCGACAACAGCCTTAGGCGCAAGTATGGTCACTATAACTTCATCTTTCTGAGTGAGAATCTCTGCATCTTCTATTTTAAGCTCTTTCACATGCACAGAATGACCTATCATGAATTCAGTCACATCAATCTCAATGTGAGAAGGAATCTTTGCAGGAAGACATTTGATTTCAATATTTCTTAAAATCTGTTCAAGAATTCCGCCCTCTTTTACGCCCTTCGCAGAGCCTTTGAGAATAACAGGCACATCCACTTTCAGCTTCTCATTCATATGGATTATCTGAAAATCCATATGAATTATCTTGTTTGTCCTCGGGCTTCTTTTAAGCTCCTTAACAATTGCAGTGAACTTATCGTCTCCTAAGGCTATGTTCAAAAGAGCCTTCTCCCTTCCCACAATGTGAAACATCTTTGTGAGTTCAACTGTGCTGATAGAGAAGATTCTGTTTGTTTCATTAAGCCCGTAAGCAACGCAGGGCACATTCGCATTGTTTCTTAAAATCCGCAGTCCGTGTCTTGTTGTTTTTTCTCTTTTTTCAACTTGTAAATCGTATTGTAGCATTGCTCCTCCTAATCAAAAAGTACGCTAATTGAATCTTTACAATAAACTCTTCTGATGGCGTCCGCAAGTAAGTCTGCCACTGAGAGTATCTCTATTTTTTCTATCATTTTATCTTCAGGTATCACTACACTGTTTGTAGTGTACAATTTATCTATCGGAGAATTCTTCAATCTTGCAATAGCTTCTCCTGACAAGAGACTGTGGGTGGCTGTCGCAATAATTCTCTTCGCTCCGTTGTTCTTCAAAGCCGAGGCGGCTTTTGTTATAGTGCCTGCTGTATCTATTATATCATCCACCATCAGCACATTCTTTCCTTCAACATCTCCGACAACATGCATCACATCAGATTGATTCGGGTTCGAACGTCTTTTGTCTATAATGGCGATCGGGAGATTATTGAGTCTCTTTGCGAATGACCTTGCTCTGTTGACTCTTCCTGTGTCAGGAGAGACGACAACAGTGTTTTCAAGGTCTATCTTGTTCTTCAAAAACTCAACAAAGACCGGAGTAGAATACAAATGGTCTACAGGCACATTGAAAAAGCCCTGAATCTGCTCCGCGTGAAGCTCCATAACCATTACTCTCGACACACCTGCGGCAGTAAGAAGGTTTGCTACAACTCTTGCCGATATCGGCACTCTCGGAGCATCCTTTTTATCCTGCCTTGCATATCCGTAATACGGAAGCACTGCTGTTATCATCTCTGCTGAGGCTCTCCTCAATGCATCAATAATGAAAATCATTTCAAGAAGATTTTCTGCAGGCGGATTAGTGGATTGAATCACAAAGACATGATTCCCCCTGACTGATTCATTTATCTGAACTCTTATTTCACCATCGGAAAAACGGGAAATGATTGACTTAAGCAGGGGTATTCCCAACTTCGCGGAAATTTCTTCGGCAATGCCTAAATTGGAATTGCCTGCAATAATTTTCATTTTTTCATCCATATTTCTTTCTTTTTTCTGGGGCGGTAGGATTCGAACCTACGAATGCGGGTACCAAAAACCCGTGGCTTGCCAGCTTGCCGACACCCCAATTAAATGTGTTTTACTCTGTCGGGGTCTTGACTTCTTCCTGATATTTATCAAGAACAGCCTGTTCAATCGCTTGCCTCATCTCATTGTTTATCGGATGGGCAATGTCTCTGTATGTTCCGTCTTTAGCTCTTCTTGACGGCATTGAAATAAATAACCCCTTTTTGCCGTCAATGATCTTCAAACCCCTGATTACAAATGCGTTATCAAATGTGACATTTGCAAATGCCTTCAGCTTGGGTTCGTCTCTTAATGTAATTCTTACTTCTGTAATCTCCATCGCTCCTCCTAGAGTTTGGTTAGAATTTCATCATTTATTCTGCGTTGAGTTATCGGGGTTGTGAAAATCACGTTGTTACCACCGAACTCTTTTTGTATTCCTTCCAAAGATTCTTCGTCTTCAAATAAGGCGAATATTGCCGACCCGCTTCCGGTCATCATAGACAGAATCGGAGATTTCTCATCCAGTCTCTCCTTGATTTCCCTTAGTCTCGGGTAATAATAATAGACCAAATTTTCGAATACATTATGTGAATATTTCAGAGAACCTATAAATTCGCTAAAATCTTTTTTTAAGCTATTAATATTATAATATTTCTGAACATTTGTCAAGTACTTAGCATAATTCTCATAAGCCCATTTTGTTGATATGTGTACATTGGGGTAAATCACAGCAATATGGTACTTTTCAAATTCAGGGTAATTGAAATACTCGAGCTTCTCCCCCAAACCCTCTGCTTTTGCCAAGCCGCCCTTAAGCAGAAAGACCACATCAGATCCCACCTTTAAAGCCATTTCTTCAATTTCCCTATCCGAAAATGGCTCATTGTGATAATAGTTCAAAAATCTCAAAGTCGCGGCTCCGTCTGCGCTTCCGCCTCCCATTCCGCTTCCTGAAGGTGTATTTTTTTTTATGTGGATGTCAAAGTTTTGTCTCTTACCGCCCCTCTCTTCAAAATTCTCGGAAAAAATATTGAATGCCTTTGCCACAGTATTCGAACTGTCAAGAGGAATGGTCTTATCCGTAATTTGAAGAGAAAGACTCTCCGATTCTGTAAATTTTATCTCATCGTACAGATTTATAGATTGAAAAATTGTGAGTATATCGTGGTATCCGTCATCCCTCTTTTTAACAATATCCAAAAAAAGGTTTATTTTGCTGAATGCTTTGACAAGGTGCATCTCTTCAGAACCTCTTCACCAATGCGCCGAAATCAAGTATCAAATCAGGATTCTTTTCGATTGCATTGCCTGTAACTATAATATCGGCTCCCGCCTTAAGAAGACTCTTTGCCTTATCGGGAGTCTTTATCCCTCCGCCCACTATTATCGGTTTATCAAGTATTCTTCTCGCAATCTTGACTGCTGATGGGGAAATTGACTGGGAAGCTCCGCTACCGGCTTCAAGATAAACAACACTATACGACATAAGAGAGGAGGCGTAAATATACTTCTTCACATCATCTTCGCTTTTTAGTTTAAGAACCTCTGCGGCTCTTGAAACACTTGTTTTTCCGGTTTTATCCATGACAATATATGCTGTAGGAATAACCTCTATTCCGCTTCTGACTATTGTTTCAGCGGCGTCAATATGTTCTCCAATTACATGCTTCAAAGACCTGCTGTTCAGAAGAGACAGAAGAAGAATTGCGTCCGCCTCTTTGGAAATCTGGCTGTGCGAGCCGGGGAACAATACTATGGGAACATCAGTCATCTTCTTCAGGCGCACAATAAATGAATGAAAACCTGAAATATTTTTATTGCTTCCGCCTACAAGAATTGCATCAACATAAGTTCTGTTTATGTTTTGAACCATCCTGTTTAAATCCACTGACCTCTTCTCAGGGTCTATCAAAACAAAATACCCTTTGCTTCGATTCTTCATCCTCTGCATTATCAAGTCAATCACTGCCACAAAAGCCTCATTATTATTTTTAGCAGATACTTGTCCTTCATCAGAGAACCGAGAAAATTATAAAGAAGACCTGTAGTCTTTATTGTTGATTTAAGAGAATATATAGTGGAATAAAAATCCGATGAAAAGACTTTTTTGCCATCAAACAGACCGAGAGAAGAGGCGAAGAATTTATCAAGCTCCTCTTCTGACATTTCAGACATCATCTTCTTCAGCTGTAGCTGTCTCTTAATTGAATACCAATTGTCCTTCTCAACAAGTTCATGGTACATTGACATTTTCTTCAATGAGAAATTGTCCTCCTGCAGAATTATGCTTGCCACTTGTCCGGCAAAGCCCCCCGTGCGGAGTGCATTGTCTATTCCGCCTCCTGTTATCGGGTCGGCGTATCTTGCCGCATCTCCGACAATGAGAGTGCGCTCTCCGTATATCCTTGATATGGGATTAACTGATACGCATCCGCTCATCTCTCTCAATATTTTAGCATTTGGATAATACTTTTCCTTATAGGATTTCAGAATTTCGACTGGTCTGTTCTTCATCATCTCCGCATTTATCCCCATACCGAAGTTTGCCTGTTTGTCTCCTCTTGGGAATGCCCATACATATCCGCCCGGTGCAAATTCAGGAGAAAAATCAAAGACAATTTCATCATCATTTATAGAGTCATCCTGTATATGATACTGATAACACGAATACATGTCATTAAGCTGACATGTTGTTTCCAGTCCGAGCTTGTGTCCGATATATGATTCGACTCCGTCCGCGACTATAACCATCTTCGCTTCATAATCCTGCTTATCAGTTTTTACCAAAACACAATTATCTTTTAATTCCGCATCATAAACAAGAGTATTGAGAAGAATCTCGATATTCTTCTTCTTAGCCGCGTCCGCAAGATATTTGTCAAATAATGACCTGTCAACAAGAAGCTCCATATCTGGAATTTCAATTGTGGCTTTTTTGTCTTTATATTTTACAGTCATTCTTGAGAACCGGTTTCTTATGAACGGAAGATTATCCTCTTTAAAAAAGTTTTTCAGAGTATTGTTTGATATTCCTTCTGCGCATAAAACCGGCTCCCCGATTTTTTCATCCTTCTCTATCACAAGTATTTTATATCCTTCGGTTATGGCTCCGGCGGCGTAAAGACCCGCAGGCCCTCCGCCAATGACTATAACATCATATTTATTCATTTTTATTCAATGCTCCCACCGGACACACTTTTATGCATCTGTCGCATTTTATGCATCCGTCTGTAAATTCAAGATGCTCTTTGTGCATCAGTATGACCTTCTTGGGGCATACTGCAACGCACCCTCCGCATAATCCGCATTTCTCTTTGTCCACTTTAATGTAATCCATAATTACTCCATTATGCTTTTTCTGATTATTTCAAGCATTTCGTTCCTTGTTTTCAAATCTTTTATACTGCCTGAACCGAAATCAGGTCTGCCTCCGCCTTTTCCATTGAAGATTCCGCTTATGTTTTTGATTATTGTTTTTGCGTCATCTTTTGATTTCTGGCAGAAGACAATATAAGACATTGAACCGCTATTTATCGCGCCGAGAAATCCTGTTACGGATTCCTCTCTGGATTTAATATTATCCATTATAAGCCGAAGATTGTCAACAGTCATATTTTCAAATATTTCGATCACATACAATGCCCCTGATTTTCTTTCTGAATTCTTTATGAGTTTCTCCGCTGTTTTGCTTGATTCGTCTCTCTCTCTCACCTCTTTTTCCCTGCTTAAATTCTTCAGTTCTTCAGAAATCTTATTTAATTTCAGCAAGGTCTCTCCTGTATCCTTTAATCCGAGAATCTGATTGACATCAGTAAGAATATCCCTCTCAGACTGATAGATTTTAAGAGCGGCTGATGATGTGACGCACTCGAGACGCCTTATTCCCGCCGCTACAGACTGCTCCATCATAATTCTGAAGAGTCCTATCTGGGATGTTCTTGTAACATGAGTTCCTCCGCAGAGCTCCTGCGATATATCGCCTATTGAGACTACACGCACTTTGTCGGAGTATTTTTCCTTAAAAAGAGCCATTGCGCCGCTTCTCACAGCTTCTTCATAATCTTTGCTCTCTGTTATGACGGATAAGTCTCTGTCAATATTCTCATTAACTGTTTTTTCGACAAGCTTCAACTCTTCGTGTTTCATTTGAGAAAAATGCGTGAAGTCGAACCTGAGCCTATCATCTGCCACAAATGAACCTTCCTGCTTTACATGCTCTCCGAGAACCTTTCTTAAAGCATTATGAAGCAGATGCGTGGCAGTGTGGTTTCTCTCTATTCTTCTTCTCTTCAAAGAATCGACTTCAAGAGTGTATATAACATCTTTCTTCAATTCTCCGGAATTTATTTTTCCGGTCATAATGTTGCCAAGAGGAGATTTTATGCAGTTTTCAACAGTCATTTTGAAGCCATCAGCATATATTCTTCCTGAATCTCCTATTTGTCCTCCTGATTCCGCATAAAACGGAGTCTTCTCAAAGAGAACTTCAATTTTATCAGAGCCGGAATTTCTGAACATTATTGCCTTTGATTCTTCAATCATATTTTCATATCCGGTGAATAATGAAACTGAATCGCTGAACATTGTATAGTCGGATGAATTCTTCTCTTGAAATTTTTTCACTGAGCGCGACTTGTTCTTCGCCTCTTCAAGAAGTTCATTGAATCTGCATTCATCTACCAACATGAGGTCCTCTTCAGCCATCTGTTTCACAAGGTCTATTGGAAATCCGAAAGTGTCGTATAGCTGGAATAAAACTTCTCCGGAGATAATCTTCTTGTCTGACCTGTTCTTTTGAAAATCATACAGCTCAACTCCCTGAGCAATTGTCTTCAAGAATCTCGACTCTTCCGATTCTATTATCTTCTTCACCTTTGAGTGCTCTGACTTCAGATTCGCATACTGGGAGGACATATTGTCCGTGACTATATTTGTAAGGTCGTAAAGGAACGGTTTTTCTATTCCTATTTTATATCCGAGTCTCAATGCCCTTCTCAGTATTCTCCTTATCACATAGCCTCTGCCGTCATTTTCAGGAATAATTCCGTCGCTTATTGTGAATGTGAGAGCTCTCACATGGTCTGCTATTGAATTTACCGCATGTGAATGCTTCTCATAATCGATTGAATACTTAAAGCACAACTCTTCAATTATAGGCATGAACAGGTCAGTTTCAAAAATTGTTTTTTTGTTCTGAAGCACAGAGGCGAGTCTTTCCAGACCCATGCCTGTGTCGATTCCCTTATTCTTAAGAGGATGCCGTTTGCCCTCCATGTCCTGATTGAACTGCGGAAAGACAATATTCCACACTTCGACAAATCTTTTGCATTCATTTGCAATGGTGCACGGAGTTCTGTCCTCCATTCCTTCTCCGAAATCATAAAATATCTCGCTTGAAGGACCGCATGCTCCTGTTCCTCCGGCAGGCCCCCAGAAATTCGTCTTATCATCCATTATTATTATTCTCTCTTTTGACAACCCCGTCTCATTATGCCATATTGCAAACGCAGACGAATCATCCTTATGAACCGTAACATATAAGCGGTTTTTATCAATTGAGAGCGTCTTGGTCAAAAATTCCCACGCCCATGCGATTGATTCTCTCTGGAAATAATCACCGAATGAAAAATTGCCGAGCATTTCAAAAAAAGTATCATGAAAAGGAGATTTTCCCACCTCTTCAATATCAACTACCCTGAGGCATTTCTGTATTGAAGCGGCGCGCTTGAAATCAACATTGACAAGACCTGCGAACATGGGCTTGAATTGAACCATTCCGGCGACAGTAAAAAGAAGTGTCGGGTCATTTTCCGGAATTAAAGACGATGAGGGGCAAACTCTGTGTCCGCGCTCTTCGAAAAACTTGAGAAAAGTTTCTCTGATAATTTGAGATTTCATTTGTTATCCTTTATTATATAGCATTTGAAAAATGTCACATAGAACTGCCATTTCAGATAAATGTGCAGAATTGACGCAAGAATGAATATTATACCGGTGAAATTATGTATGAATATCAGACTTGAAAGAAAATTCGCTTTTATAATTCTGTACTCCGAGAGCACAAGCATTATTGAAGTGAATGCGGTTATTAAGAATGAAATAAAGAGAAAAACATTCACCCATCTGTTAATTGAACATAATTGTATTTTAATCTTCTTCTTCTTTGAGAAATATGACAGCAATATGGCAAATATAAACAAAGGGATAAGTACCATCAGAAAATATTTGTCTTTGAAATTCTTATTTGATGAAGGGCTCTTTTTATTGCCGAAGAGAGATTTTATCTGTTTTTTATCCCCCGGATTATTCTCTGAGTTGTCAATGTATGCTCCGTTCTCCGGATATTCAAGAATTACGGCAGAATCGTCATTATTATTCTCCGAAGTATTCTCCGCCTCTTCACTCTGCTCTCTCTTTCCGTGTTGATTGCCGTTTCCATCTCCCTTTCCGTCTCCATTTGATTCAAACTCATAATTATTCTCTACCTCTTGTTCACTTACAATCAAGCTTGTATCAGATACTGTAGTGTCCTCTTTTTGTATTTCAGACAAGTCGCAAATATCATTTCCGTCTTCATCAATATATCTGCCGCATTTTCCCGGATACGGGTCATTCGTCAGTCCGAACGGACATTCTTCACTGAATAAAAAGATTGTAGAAATCAGCAATAGAGTCAATATCATAACATTTTTCATGTTATATAAAATAACATATAAACAATAAAATGTCAATGATAGGTAGAAAGAGCGATGCAATT
>DCUY01000070.1:26625-26819 GCA_002327905.1 Caldifarciminota bacterium UBA2202
CGTCGAGGTCTTCCGAGACAAAGCAACGTAGAGCCGTGTACCGTATGCCGTATGCCGTGTACCGTATGCCGTGAGCGAAACAAAGACGCCTTGTGCCTTGCGCCATGCGCCGTGAGCAAAAAAACAGTTGATAGTTTATGGTTAAAATGCAAGAATAAAATATAAAAACATTCAATTAATATAATACCGTATTT
>DCUY01000053.1 GCA_002327905.1 Caldifarciminota bacterium UBA2202
GAGATTCAAGTGAAATTCACTGATGAAATGGGAGCAGTATATTCTTCTCTGCCTATAAGAAAACCTTTTAAACTCATCAAGCCGTAAGTATTGACTTTTTGGTAAGATGATATTATTATTAATAAAATTGTAAGGAGGTCTTTTAATGAAAATTAAAGTTGCTTTTTTAATTGTTTTTGCCTTATTTTTGGCATCATGCTCGACAATAACACCGTCACCGGATTTTACTGTCACCTATCTCAGCAATAATGCGTGGACTGTTGGGGTAGGCGTCACATATGTTCCAATTGATTCAATACGCGTGCAAAACAATACAACTGTCGAAACAATGATATACAGATCAACCTACCAGTATTTGAAAAACGGAACTATAATTTATGAATCTCCGACAGACACTTTCTTGTCAATGAATATAGTTCTTCCTGCGACTCAAACAGTTGATGGAGTTGTATATGACGGAAAAGTCACAATAGCAAAAATAGGATTCCCATTTCCAACAGATGTGTGGGATAAGATGGTTGAAAATGATTGGGACGGAGTCACTTTGAGAGTGTTCCTGCACGGAAGAGACAATTACGGATACAATAAGACCTTTACTACTTCTTTTGATTTCGGCTGCATAAGATAAATAGTTGATTTTTATATGAAGCGCGGGGAGCTATTCCCCGCGCACCTTCTGATTTATCCTTTTTAAATTCTGATTCAATTTATCATAAGACGGGTCAACATTAAGCCCCTCTTCGAAATACCCCTTTGCAGTCAAGTAACTCTCCAAAGTATTATCAATAAAAAACGGAAACAAACCGTAGCACATTGGAGCGAATAAAATGCCTATTGAACCCTCATACATCATGCCCTCTTCAAAATGAGAGGCACCGAGATTATTATAAGCAAGAGAGGATTCAGGAGAGATTCTGACAATCTCTTTCATTATTGCCTGAGCCTTTCCCGCCATTCCGAGATTCATGTAAGTCAAACCGAGATTATAGAGAGCTCTGACATTTTCAGGTTCGGCATCCTTTGCCTTTTCAAGGTATATCATTGACTTTTTGTAATCTCTCTTCTGCGCGTATAATGTTCCCAGATTTATATAAGCATTCGCATATACAGAATCGATTTCAACAGCTTTTAATAGATATTCCTCCGCACTTGCAACATCGCCTGCTCTTAAATAATATAATCCGAGATTGTTTGTCCCCACAACAGATTCAGGATTCTTTGATACCACATATTTCCATAGAGATGTTTCACTCTTGAATGCAGGCATATAAGAAATAGAAATAATAAAATAATAAATAATCGGAACAAAAGCAACAATCGGATTTTTCTTAAGAAAATCATAAAAAACAAACATTATCAATATCAGAGCAAATGAAGGAAAGAAGAGGTATCTGTCGGCAAAAAGATTCAGCACAGGAATAAAATTAGAGAGAGGAATATATGAAACAGCAAAAAAGAGCATTCCGAATAAAAGCAATCTGTTCTTTCTTGCCATATACATTGCAATGAAATATCCTATGAACAAAATTAAATCCGCAAACCAGAAGATGTTTATGGATTTACTCACAGGAATATAATAGTCAATATTCAGATTGAAAGGAATGATGAGATTCTTCATGTATTTAACAAATAGAATCGGCTGTATCTTTATAATATCAAGATAATCAGCATCCCTAAGCATTCTGTTGACACTGAAATATTCCTTCATATTCGTAGGAGAAGG
Source organism: Caldifarciminota bacterium UBA2202 (assembly GCA_002327905.1). GTDB lineage: Bacteria > Hydrothermota > 32-111 > 32-111 > 32-111 > UBA2202. The sequence goes on from DCUY01000053.1 coordinate 1,724, forward strand.
AAGATAGAATCCTGTAAATTTTGAAAAGAGAGTCACAGAGAGCAATCCCAATAAAAATATTCCTCCGTAAATATAATAAAGTTTTTTGTCTATTTCCCTCTTAAATACTTTGTCATAAATGATAAATATTACAGGAAGCACTATAGCCACCTCTTTTGAAAGCAGAGCCAAAAAGAAGAATATCAGAGATATGTATCTTTTATTGTCAATATGATAAATGAATGAGAGCATTGAGAATATGTAAAGAAAGAGCTCCTTCCTATGTGTTATTATGAGTATGTTCTCCATGTGCACAGGATGGAATCCGAAGAGAAGAATGGAGAGCAAGGCGAATAATCTGTCTTTTGTTATCTTCAAAATTAAAAGAGCTGTGAGAACAATTGTCAGAAAGTATAGGAGTATGTTTTCAATTCTGTAAAGAGCAACATTCTCTTTGAACAGAATTCTGTCGAATATTATTGAAAGTTTTCTTATTGGCCTCTCCGATAGTCTTATATTGAAAACATCCTTCATGCTGTCAACACTCGGATCTTCGAATATTGTGGGATAATCGTCAAACTGAAAAGGATAATTAAGAGTCGTGAAGAGAGGCAATACTGCAATAAATGCCAAAATAATAATAAGAAGAAGATTTGTTTTATCGGAGAATTGATTCAAGGAAAAGTTCAGTCTCTTTTCCTGCCTGCGACCAGGTTCTTTTCTTTTCTTCATAATGTGCGCCTTTTTTCAGTTTTTCAATTATTGAATCCGAATTTTCTTCAACCGTTTTCTGAAGATTATAGTAAATCGGCATATCCTTGTAAATACTCTTGTTAAGTTTGTTATCAGCCGCCACAACCATTTTATCAAGACTTATCGCCTCAGCTATCGGAAGGCCGAATCCCTCATCTGACGAGAGATATAGAACTGCAAATGCGTCATTGAACAGTTCTTCCGCCTTATCTCTGCTTACAAATCCCAAGAATTCAACATTTTCGTTTTTTTCCTTGATTCTCTTTTCAATAACCTTCAAGTCCGTTCTCCCTATTACTGCTATGGTTTTATCCGGAAAATTCTTTCTAATCATCAATCCGAGCTCAACTGCTGTTTCTATATTTTTTCTCTTCTTCAATGTTGACGGAATCAGTATATATTTCTGTTTTTGATTTTCTCTTCTACTGTACGAGTCAAATCCGTTCTGTATAATGGCGTATCTCTTTTTGGAAAGATTTCTGAATCTTTTTTTATATTTTAGAGCGGCCTCTTTTGTATAAAATATAAGATTGTCGCTCTTCATTTTTATTAAATTGTATTGCAGTTTCCAGTATATTCTTGCACACAAAGACTCACCTCCCGATTTTTTATCTGGAATAAAATCATGCACTGTTGTAACAATCTTTGCAGTTCTTAATATCGGCGCGTACTGCTTTGGCAGATATATGGCATCCGCTTTAATATAAAATGCATAAAGAGGTATGAGTATCTGCTCGTATAACAATCTCGTAAATTTGTTATAAAAAGGCATTTTTTTGAATGATACATTCTTTTTCGCATTAAAAAGGGAGGAATCCTCATCTCTTTTAATAAGCACAATAATCTCATTCCGTTCGGAAAAATTATTCAGCAGATTTATAATATGAACTGCAACTCCTCCGCCTTTTGATACTGTAAAAGAATCAATTACTATCCGCATCTCTCTTCTCCATGAATCTCCTGCATTCTTTAAGAAATCCCCATCTTGCTCTTATCGGCTCTAAACTCTTTGAAATTATACATTGATATGTCATTATAATCATTTCAAAAGTCATGAAGTAAAAGAAAAACAGAGGAAGCATATTTTTTTTGCAGTTCTTAACTATAAACAGAAGCCTGTTCTTTTGCAGATAATATTTTTTTCTTTTGAAATCGGAGAATGATTGTTTGTGAGATGATTTCAGTCTTTCTGAATAATGCACGGCCGCCATCTTCTCAATTCTCAGAGATAGGTCAACATCCTCATAATACATAAAATAATCCTCATCAAAAGCTCCGCAGTCAAATAGAAGCCTTTTTTTAATTATAAATATTGAGCCCGGAATATGGCTGTTTTTATGTTTTGGAGGCTCCTTTTTTAATTTGTTATACCAAAGAAAATCGAGAGAGGAATGCGTGGATTCAATCTCTCCAGTATTAAAGTTATAGACTGTCGGCACAATTGCATCGGCATTTATTGTGTCAAGAATTTCAAAAAATGAATTATCTAAAATAACATCATCATTCATTATTATTAGAGACCCGCCTTCTGAATGCTTCGCGCCTCTGTTCACCGCCGCGCCGTAGCCGCATTTATCACATTTAATTATTTTTAACACCTTTGATGTTAAATTTAATGCTTTGTGTCCCGTGATAACTGCTATAATTTCAGTGTCATCTCTTCTCTCTGCCTGTCTGACAGTCTCTTCAATTGTATGGCTATAAAAAGGGATTATTACAGAATATTTCATCTATTCCTCCCTTTTCTAAACGCCTCAAAGAATCCTGTCAAATATTCAATTGGATATCCTGTCTTTAGAAGATGGTAAATAAATGAAGTCATTGTCCCGTAAGAAAATTCAGCTGATTTTATAGGATTGATTCTGTATTTTGTCTTTAAAAACATCCACACTCTGTTTCTGCTCTCCCAGAATACCTTCTTAGGAGAGTATATGTTTTTGTACACACTCTTTGTCGAACCTGAGATAAAGTGATAAGCAATGCATTCAGGAGTGAAGAGAATCTCATAACCCATTTCTTTTGCCCTCAATGAAAAATCAGCATCCTCAAAATACATGAAGAATCTTTCATCAAGCATACCAAGAGAGATAAATTCGCTTTTTTTAAAATATGTAGCTGACATTGAGAATGCATCCACTTTTGCGGGAGATAATTTTCCTGTATATTTTTCACCCGATAGTCTTTTCATCGGCTTAAATCCCTTCCCCATATAATCGCCTGCTGAATCTATAAAAGTTCCTTCATAATTCAAAACAAGAGGTGCATAAAATATTTTATTTCTGCAATTCAAATTTTTGCACGCAAGTTCAATGAAGTCCTCTTTAAGATATGTGTCATTGTTCAGAAGCAGAATATTTTCAAATGACGCTGATTTTACAGCCTTATTCACTGCAGAGGCAAATCCTATGTTTTCTTTGAATTTCAAGAGAACCGCATATTTCAGACGGGAAAACAGATATTCTGCGCTTTCGTCAGAACTGCTGTTATCAGTAATAATAACCTCTCCATAAACTGCTGTCTGCGATAAAATCGACTCTATGAGCTTGTCGGCGAATTTCATTCCATTATAATTGATTATTATTACACTTATCATTTTACCACAGTTAATTTACCATTAAATGATTTTGAGCCGATTTTCAAAGAGTAAAAATACATTCCCTGAATCAGATTCTTACCTCTTATATCAATCTTTATCACATCATCACCTTTTATTCCAGTATAGGAATCCACTAAACCGCCGCTCACTGTATATAGATTGAATTGGTATTCTCCTTCGTATTCGCTTGCTATATTTATTATATCTCTTGCGGGATTCGGATATACTATAACTTTCACACTGTCACAAACTGACAGTGAAAATATTCCTCCTATTTCAGATTCATTCATAAATTTATCAAGGGACTTGATAAAAATGATATTATCGCCTGAAAATACTTTATGAAGAACTCCTGTAGTGTCATACAGGACCGCTTTATTCAAAATATCGATTTCATACAGAGTAAAGTCATCAAAATACATATAATCTGATCCGCTTGATGAAAGAGGATTGAACTCCAAAGCAAAATTTCCGTTTTCCGCTAAAATGCAGACTGTCTCCCAAACAGGAGAGTATCTGTTATTTGAATATATTACATTTCCATTGTTTTTTATGACAAGAGGATTCTCTGAAAAAGCTCCCTTATAGGAAAACTTGATTACATTGATTTTACTTTGCAAGTCAATTGACAGAATCATTGACTTGGCAAAAATCGAATACGGCTTGGAAAAGGGAAAATATGAAGAGAGAGAGAGGTCTCCTGAGACATAATTCGGAAGCGTGTCAAAACTCTCGTGACTCATAGTATAATATGATGTGTGATACACATCATACTTTAAAATCTGCGAAAAATCATAAGACCTGTTAAAATCAATACGGTAATTTTCATTCCCTATACTTCTTATGGAGCAGGATGTGACAGGCAATGGGTTGAAAGTATCGGGGATTCCATACCAGTCAAATTCGCTTTTTATTATATTGAATTCTTTATCCAGATTCAAATTGACATAGTCCGTATATAATTCTTTCATAATTGCAAAATAGTAAGGAAAGAAGATCTTAATGCCTTTGAATTTGTCATTATATGTTTTATTGTAAATAACACTCTTATCCATCTGTACAGAGACATCAACTGAATCAATATCCGAAAAACTATCTCTCTTGTTGAAGCTTAACAACTCAATATCATCTTTTATTAAGCGGGGACATACAATCGACATTGATACATCCTCATTCAAACTGTCATAATTTGCAAAATAAATATCACAGATGCTTTTGCAGATAGTTTCAATACTGTTTTCTGCATCGATTGCCTTCACAACCTTCTCATAAGGCAATCCAAGATATGGCACCAAATCTTCGGATGCAACTATATAATCCACAGTGCCTGATAATTCATACGCCACTTCAAGAGTCTGCATCTGACAGGCATCAAAGACGAGTATATCTATATTGCCGTCTGTAGTTCTCTTCACTTTTTCAAAAAGTTTTTTCATTTCACCGTCAGTCACTGAAATAAAATCATTGGGATTATTGTCAAATAATATCGATTTTCCCTGCTTAAAATTATACCATCCGTTTCCATGGTCCCACATTACAGCTATTTTCACAGCATCAGGATGTTTTGAAAATACTTCGGAGTAAAAATCAGCCACAACTTCATAGTCCCCTGAATTTACATTGGAAGATATTTTCACAGTATCTATAATGGAATCGTGAATTAAAAATCTGTATGACTCCGCAGGTGTATCCGCAAATATATGTATGGAAGTGTTTTCAGTTGAATCGGATGCATTCACAATCTGCTCTAAATTATTACAGTAAGCTGTCACCATGTTGTTATCAGCGGCCATATAAATGGCGATTACATTCTCCGCGTATATAAACACAGAGAAAATTGATATCAATAAAAATGATAATATTTTCATAAATAAAAAAAAGAGGGGTTAAAGAACCCCTCTTTTATTTTGAGAATAATTCTCTTAAAATGCAATTGTGAGAGTTACTCTGTGTCCGTTCATATAAGAATCGGAAAGAAGACCCATCTCTGTGTATGAATAATCTATTCCGACATCGACTCCTGAAAATCCGTACTTAAATCCAACACCTGCTGTCAAATTTTCGGATTTTTCATTAGTTGTCAAATCATCAAAATCTTCAAGCATTGTCACAAATTTGTCATAATTGAATATGTAACCTAAACGAAGTGAAACAATTTTGGCAAAATTGTATTCAAAGCCTGCGCGCACATTTTCAGTTCCGTCATTAGGATTCTGAAATTCAAGAGCGCCCGTAAGGAAATTTGAAGGACCTTCCAAGAAATCATAGGCAACTCCGAAATTGAAATTCATAGGTATCGGATACGGATCTGTCTTATAATATATGTTCATATCTGTCTGTCCGTCAGTCCATCTCTGATAAGTGTCTGTAAGAACTGTTCCGCCAGTAAATTGACCTTCTGAACCGAAATTCCTTATCGCCATACCTATCCGGAGAGACTTAAAGCCTGTTTTATAAATAGCTCCGCCATCGAAAGCCATTACCGTTGATGTTGCATCAACTATACTCTCAGAAATATACTTCACAGTCAATCCGGCAGAAAGTTTGTCGGTAAACGGTTTAGAGTATGAAACTCCAACCATATAGCTCATAGCTGAGAAGTAATCTCCTGTCCCTTCGGGTTGTTCAATAGTTGTTATCTCCATGGAAGGCATTGCCATGAGTCCTGCCTGAAGCCCAAAGGCTCCTACTAATCCCATAGGAGCGACAAATGCTATGTAGGAATAACTTATCTCAGCTGGCCATTTCACATAATTAAACAAAATTCCCATTTTGTTCATATTTGTCATTGCCGCAGGGTTATAGTAAAGAACAGATGGATCATCGCCGTTTGCCACAAATGCGCCGCCCATTCCCGCCGCTTTGGAACCGACCAAAATCTTGAGGAATTGAGCGCCTGTTGTTCCTTCATTCGCCGAATAGGCAAAGTTTGCGAGAAGGAGCAAAGATATAAGAATTATAATTAATCTTTTCATTTTTCCTCCTACTTAATAACAGCAAATTTGCCGATTTTTGTTGCACCACTTGGAGTCTGCACATGGAATATATAAATTCCAGCAGCTGGTATCTGATCATTGCTTGTCAAAACATCCCATTCAGCAGTTCCATTTGTATTGTCATAAACCAAAGTTGAATCAGAGCCTGTTGCTGAATATACATAGAAATTGATGTTATGCTCAATGGTTTTTATCAACTCGCCGGATAAAGTGTAAATTCTTATAGTGCACACTTGAGGCAAATTTGTAAAAAGAATTCTTCTGTAATTATAATCCATATCCAGTTCACTTCTGACAACATAAGGATTCGGAACAACTTTGACATTGTTCAACAAAGAATCCTCTACAGCAGAGAATGAATTGGGGGTTAGTGTAAACTGGAAAGAAGAATTTATAGGCGGATATTTGAATGTAGCAGTGCTGTCATTCGGTGTCAGCGCCAATTCCCAAACATCTCCGTCTTTAGGTCTGTTTGCCCACACCATCGGCTTTGGTGTTCCTGTTTTGTTGAAAGATATCTTCAAATTGGAGAAATATATTCCAATTCTTTCCGTTGCGGTTGAAGTTGAATTAATATACTGCGGACACGAAGCCGTTGATAATGTCTGCCAATTGAAATGCCAGTTATCTCCAATATTTCTGCTGTTGTAAGGAATCTCAATGTTATTGTCAACATCAAGAATTGTCAATGTGAGATTTGTGTCATTTGGAAGGAAAGTATCAGTCCCTATAACTGTTTGAGTGGGATAGACCACTTCATGCCATGTCAGACGATACAATTTGCTTCCATGGAAAAACTGACGGCCCTCTTTTGCATATTCAGGATAAAGAATTGAATCTACATAATTTCCTGATACAACTTTTACATCGGCTGTGGAATTTCCATTCATCAGCCAGTTGGTTGAATCCAAAACAAAATTATTTATTTTGAATACAAAACCGCTGTATGCATTACAAATTTCTATTGCATTGCCGACATATATCACCACAGGTAATTTTGTTGCAGGATCTATCTCAGTATAATTCTTCAGTGCAAGCTTGTTCTCTGCTATTGTATCTCCTGATTTATCAGTGATTACATAAGTATAAGCAGGCAGAGTGACTTCATAAATTGAGCTGTCTATCAAGCCGAAATGGAGCGTGAAAGTATCACTTGTTATCTCTTTCACCATAGTATCCAAGACAGGAACTACGACCATGTCCAAATTGGCTGTGTCGACATTTCCGGATATATAATTCAAACTGTATCCGGATGCAATGTAATTTGAAGTCGTACTGCGAGGTATTACAGCCTTTGTCTTTCCTGCACCTTCAAGAATGAGAGGTGTAATACCGTATGGGTTTCCATGAGCATCAACAGCGTAATCTATATAATTCAAATCGTATGCGCGAACAGTATAATAGTAAGTTATACCATTGACAAGATTTGAATCTTCAAAGAAATACGGCACTCCTGAGTTTACACCCAATGTTTCATAATAATAAATCGTATCGTATTTGTTGGGCTGATCATTAAGTTTGTAAATCAAAGAATCAACAACAATTGCAGTATATTCATTTACAAGATCAAATTTGCCAAGAAGCTCCCATGAACCTCCGGCTCCTGTCTTTGACCTGTAAACATTGTATCCTTCAACATCAAACTCTCTGTATGAAGGATTGTATGCAGGTGACAAAGGACTTGAGACAAAATCGTAATACTTATCTCGGGTGAGCTCTTGCGTATTATCCCAGTAAATTCTGACTTTTTTATTGAGACCGACTAAGTCAAAATTGACCTGTGAAGGTGCAACCGGACCGAGCCATCCTGCATCATAGATTGTCTGCGACATCAATATTTTATCATACATTTCACTTGTATCTTCGGACATTATTATAGCAATAATCACTGTGGCTGTTGAGTCATTAAACAAAGTGAAAGGTCCTGATGCCATTACGAATCTTTTGTCTCCCTTTCTTGTGTCAATTTCTCTCTTTCCGGGGTATCCTGCAACTGTTGTCCAGTATTCACCTGTCGGGAAAGGTCTGAAAGAACTCTCAGGATTATTCGGATTGAAGACTGTATGATCATATCCGGCAAGAGACAAATACCTCTCCTGTTTTGTTGCAGGGTCAGTGGCTATCGTGAAGAAATTGAATGTTGTCATTCCGATTCTGCCGCCCTTCGCAATTATATATGAACTGTCATGATATAAGTCAACCGGTTCGGTCGCTATGGGCGATTCCATATATTTATAAGATATTATTGCGGGGAAATGAGACCATCCAGCTTCTTCGGCAGTCTGGAACTGATATCCCACATTTATCTGCATAATAGTGTCAATACCATTGTAATTGACGCTGTCAACATCAATAAATCCAAGAAGATCATTTGCAGCAGATCCTGCTTCATTACCTATGTCATTGTCTGCAACAACTCCGACAAAACATTTTTTCAGATCATTGCTGTCTGTTCTGTCATTTCTGATGTCAAATTTTAAGAATACCATATCCTCTTTCAATGGTCCGACCCATGCATAACTTGTCTGAGCTATTTCCACTCCAAGAGGTTTGTTGTCAGTAGTGAAATGAGCCGATTCTTCTTTGTCATTGTATTCGCAATATGAATCCTGCATGGAAACGACTGAGTCGCCGCCCTCACTGTTTCTCAAAGGCCATGCCTGTCCGCTGTTTTCAGATGTTGATATATAGATAATGTCCCATGGATTAGTATAAGGACTTGGTCTGTCTGGTGAATTATCATCTATATCTCCGGGTACGTACTCGGTAGCGCCTGAATTCGGGTTATAACCGCAGGAAACAAGAGTGTCTGTCAGCCATGTGGTATCAATGCCCGCACTGTCAACTGTGAACCCTGTGTCAACCAATGCGCCTATCCACACACCTGCTCCGAATATGTATGTTTCTGCTGGAAAACCGGCAGGCCAGAAAGCTCCTGAATTTCCGGTTGTATTGTTCTGGCCGAAAATTCCAAAATTGGAAATATACATATTCACCTGATTCATATCAAGCATTTGCTGATCAAAATTTCTTGATCCGTAATCATCAGTTGCTGTTCTTGCCATCAATGGCAAAACAAAGACAAGTGTGAGGAAAGTCAATAGAAATCTTTTAATTAATTTATTCATAACATTCCTCCATACCTTAGAATGAGAACTCAATGCCCACAGAGACTATTCTCGGTGATGACCAGTTTGTAGGATCATTAAGATAATCTGAATAAGCCGCAATGTAAACATCATAATATTCCTGCGGCGTCACTTTACCATCTTTATTGATATCTCTTCTTACATCATAACCCGGATCTCCTATGGTACTTTCATTAAAATCGCTTACTTTGACTGCACTGATTGCTGCATTCCTGTCAGGAAGTCCTGTAGAAGCATAAACTGCCACTATGTTTTTAATGTTAAAGAGATTGAATACAGAGACATATACATTGGGTTCAAATGAACCGAATGCAAAGCCTTTTCTAAACTTCATATCCGTATTGTAAGTCCAAGGCATTCTTTCGCTGTTAGTGACTCCTGTTTTGACTCCTTTGTCATTGACAGGTGTATAAGGCTGTCCTGAATTGATTGAATTGTCCACTGAGAGAGTCCAATTGTCTGCATATATCGGCAATTCCTTAGCAGGCATTCTGAAAACGAATCCTACATTGATAGTATGCCTCTGATCAAAATCAAGATAATAAGGAATCTTTGGCATGATAACATCACCGCCAGTTACTGGATCTCTTTCAGAGTATGTGTTATAATATCCTTCCCATGCATCAGATGCTGTTCCCTTCGCAAATGACAATGTATAAGCCAAATCAGTTGAGAAGTATTTTGAGGATTTTGAAAATGCCACTTCAAATCCTTTGACATTTCCGTATTCGACATTCTGAAGAGCATAGTAGGCGCTCGGCAGAGCATAGACTTTTCTTGAACCAATCAAACCATAGATGTCTTTATAGTATGAGGTGAAGTCTACTGCCATGTCAGCTCCGACCTGTGTTGCTATACCAAACTCATAAGAGACTGTTCTCTCTGCTTCAAGATTGGGTGAACCTATGTTTGAGTTTCCTCTCTTCGTGAGATCAACTCCAAGTCCTGAGAAGAGATAGTCCATTTGAGGTGTCTGGAAGAAATGTCCGTAATTGAAATGCAGAACTGAAGTCTCTGATATAGGATGTGAAATTCCAAGACGCGGTGAGACTTTGTACTTCTTCTCGGCCATTGATATAGGCCATACCAATGAATCCCACTGCTCCTGAGTGTATCCCTCAAGAGGCGCATCCGGCTTTATTGTATTCGGCACAAGTATTGTATCGCTATCTGCGGTGACAGAATCTTTGTAAAGAGGGAAGTTTCTGTTCTCATTATCGGAATAATAAGGAGTATTTGCATCAAGATAATCCAAACGGATACCTAAATTGACAACCATTCCCTCAAATTCCATTTTATCCTGCACATAGGCCGCAACCTGCTGAGGATAAACATGATAATAATCAGCAAACGGATTCGGATCCCATGGCAGATAGAGGTCCCAGAGATAAAGCTCATAAGCTTTATACTCAAGGCCTGACTTCACTTCATGATATCTTCCCACTTGGCTTGTCCAGTCGCCCTTAAAAGCAAGATAATTTGAATATCTGAATGAAGCAGAACCATACCAGTTGGGATATATAAGCTGTGGGTCATTCCACCAGCCCCATGGAGAATTTGATGACCATTTGTCAACTATTGACGGCACACTCTGGAATGCAGTTGTATCCATTATGCCGTATGGTTGCCACACTGCATACCATTCCGGAATAATTGTCTCAGGAGGATTAAGAGTATCTCCTTCTGTAGTAACTATAGTATCATCAAACTCTGGTCCTACATAAGTCTGAGTGTGAAAATAACTCGCAGTCAAAGTTATGAAATTTGACTGATTGAACATCCAGTTCATTGTTGAATTCAACTGATAACCGTCTGTGTTCCTTGAAACAAATCTTTCAAGATTGTATTTTAAGTCATTGTTATACTGCTGATAGGATGAATGGGAAACGAATCCTCCCACATTAAGCTTAATATTGTTTGTCGGCTTGAATGTGAATTTCGCCTGACCATGATATTCATGCCTCTTGTGATGAGGAGCAACTGCCCCAAGATCATCCCAATAAGAGGGTCCGTATCTGTTCCATAAAACCGTATCAATAACTACTCTGTCAATGTATTCTATATGTTGTTCAAAAACTGTGTCAACAACATTTGATATTGTTTCAATAAACATATCAAATGAATCCTCGAAAATTACGGTATCTTTATCGTATGTAAAATATGGAACTGAATCTTGAGTATATGATATATGATTTATTACAGAATCAATATGTCCTACGCCCAAAGAATCATAAGAGACTACATAATCGTACAAATTATATTCAAATGCGGTACCTGTTGAATCATTTACATAGAGGAATTCAGGCTGAGATATAAACATCGGACTCCAATCCTTTGTAGAATACACATCTCCTGAGAAGAAAAATCTCGCCTTATCTTTATAAATAGGTCCGCCCAAAGAAAGCTCAAATCTGTTGTCCCCGTAATTAAAGCCGCTTGGAAGGAATGAATTGCCTTCATATTTGACAGTTCCTTCGTATTTGCCTGCTCCTTCTCTTGTAACTATGTTGAGAACGCCTGACATGGCTTCTCCGTATTCGGCATTGAAGCCTCCGGAGATGAACTTGACTTCAGAGACTGCGTTTTTATTTATTGTTGCTCCGAGACCCTTTGTCACAGGATCAACAATTGACATTCCGTCAACCATATATCCCACTTCATCGGTTCTTCCGCCTCTGATATGAAGATTGTTACCGGATCCCACGACTCCGGCATTATTTGCCACTGCCGCCATGATGTTGCTTGAAACAGCCTCATCCAAGAGTTCCTGATTCATAGTTCTTTCGTTTTGAGTGACATTTGTCTGAATCTTGGATTCTTTTGCTTCTACTATGACTGTATCATATTCAATTGCTCCGAGAGACAATTCAAAGTTTACAGTCGAATTAATATCTGCGCTGACTGAAATTCCCGTCTTTATCTGTGTCTGATAGGAAATAATCTGCGCCTGAACGGAATATTCTCCGACCGGCACATTCAAAATAAAATAGTATCCGTCAAGGTCAGTCGCCGCTCCAATACCAAGCTCAGGTATTATCACATTGACTCCCGGGATACCCTCTTTATTTTGTTTGTCAATTACTCTACCGGTTATCTTTCCAGTGACGCCCGCAAAAATATTTACTGAAACTGCAAGCATCAGTATCAAGACTCCCAGGTAGATTAGCCCTCTTTTAAGGAACATACCTACTCTCCTTTTTTTATCTTGAATATAAAAAAAGGGGAAACATTGTTTCCCCTTTTCATTGATACAATGTAATTATTTGACAACAATTACTTTCTTCGAATCGCTCTTGTCTCCTGCATTGAATTTCACAAAATAGACGCCCTGATTGAAATCATTTGAATTCATATTGATTGTGTGAGTTCCCTTTGTGAAGGATCCGTTTGCAAGTGTCTTCACCATTCTTCCTGTTACATCATAAACTGAAATGTTTACATTTGTATTGGAAGAGAGTGAGAACTTAATTGAACTGTTGTTGTTTATAATTGAAGGCGCAAAGAATATTTCATTCTTCTTTGTTGATGTCGAAACTGTTTCTTTCGTGATTCCTGAAACAATTGTAACAGTTCCGATTTCTTCCCAAACCAAGCCTGCATCATAGAGATCAACTGCTATATAATATATTGAATCAAGCGTGCCCGGTGCTATTGCGATATCTACATATCCGTTTGCATCAACATATCTTGAGCACTCTACTGTGTACTGAGCCGCATTCAATACTAATGTTGATCTGAGAATTGCATCGCCGTCTGTTACTGGAAGAGATATTTTAATCGCTTCAATTGATGGCTCGCCTACTGCTGGATCAACATAATCCGAATAAATAATATACATACAGCCGTTGACATCATCATAAGCAAGATTTGCGCTAAACGCATTTCCTCTCCATGTGACTGTTGAACCAAGTGTATCCACCACATCTGCATCGTGTATATCCATATATAGATATGAAAAATCCGTCTCCAAATCACCCTTGTATCCGAAAACCATTGACTGGGCCTGCCAGACAAAAGTATATAGATCTCCGCCTGCATCTACATAATAATCTGTGAAGAGATCTGCCATAGGTATTGCATAGAAGAATGTGTTGAGTTCAGGATAATACTCTGCATCCCACCAGTACCACCATGTTCCGAATCCGTATGCACCGGCGTCAACATCTCCTCTCTCATCTGCCCAATAGCCTGTGGCTTCGTCAAGATAGCATTTTATAAGGGCAGTATCGGCAACTCCGTTGCCTTTTATTGTGTCAAGAAAATAGTTGAAAGTATCTCCTCTAAGATGTCCCATTGAAGGTCTTCTCTCTCCTGCATAAATACCTGTAGGTATTGACCATGTTGCTCCGCCGTCTGTTGATTTTGAATATCCTTGATAGAATGCCGCACTTGCTCCAGCAATGTCATACCTGACTTCGTCATACCATGACATTCCTATAATTGCATGCACATCATCTGCTACTCCCCATCTGGCAACTGTTACATCAGGACCAAAGAGAGAATCATTTAAAGATGCAGGGAGGTCGTATGTTCCCCATGTTGTTCCATAGTCTGTTGAATAGTTTGACCCTATTCCGCCCACTGCGTCATAAGCAAGCATACACACTTTATCTCCTGCAGGATTGACTGCCACTGTGGGCATATATGCCGCATAGTTTGCAGTATCTGTAACAAGAAGCGGCGATGTCCATCCGCCCTGTCCCGGTCCCAATGGATCTGTTGTGAACCAATCTCCCAAATAACCTGATGTTCTGTAATTAACTATAACATATGGTAACTGTCCATCTGCAGTTGCTATTTCATTGTAGTTTCTTGTGAATGGTCCTGCTGATGTTATAAGTTCAGGCGTTGAAAATGTAGCTCCTCCGTTAAATGAAACTGTGTAGTAAACGCCAAGCATACCAGACAAATCTCCGCCGTTTGCAAGTCCGGAGATTATCTGAATTGTGTCTCCGTCTTTTGACGAAATGATGCTCGTTGAAGGTGTAGGAGCAAATCCCCTGAAATCACCATCTAAATTTAGAACACTCTTAAATCCGGCGGCAATTGCGTATGAGTCTTTCACAGCTGCCAATTCCGGAAGCTTTCCGTCTGTTGTTACTGACGTTTTCAAATTAATCTGAGTCATCGCCTCGTCTTTAGGCATTGCGAATACTGAAAGTACTGCAAATACCAAAAGCATCGTTACAACGAATACTTTTTTCATTGTACCTCCTATTTGGTTTAACATGTTTTCTCCGAGAACCGATTTTCTAAGAAGAACATTCTTTTTTATAATTCCTCCTTTTTTTTATATATTATTATACAAATTATAAAAAAAGTCAATACCTTTTTTTACACCCGAAAGGATTCGAACCTTCAATCTGCGGAATCGGAATCCGCTGCTCTATCCGGTTGAGCTACGGGTGTATTATTTCTTCTTATGTCTCAATGCCTTTCTTCTCTTCTTCCTCTTGTGAGTCGCTATTTTTTTTCTCTTTCTTTTTCTTCCGCACGGCACTTTTACCTCCTGTGTTGTTTTTGCATTTTTTTTGAATATTTTTTTATTTGTTAATATTTTTTTATTTGGTAAAATTAACTGTATTATCTATGTTTTCTATTATTTAATTTTTTCCATTCTTTCTTTTAAAAGTTTTGACGGTTTGAATGCAGGCACATACCTCTCAGGCACTTCAACCTTTGCCCCTGTCTTCGGGTGGCGGGCTATTCTCTTGCTTCTCTTTTTAGTTTTAAACACTCCGAGACCTCTTATTTCAATTCTGTCCTTTTTTTCAAGAGTTTCAGATATCACATCAATAAGCGCCTGAAAGCACATTTCAACATCCTTTCTCATAACTCCGGTCTTTTCTGCAATTAAATCAATTACATCAGCTTTGGTTACAGTCATTGTTCCCCCTTGTGTTGTTTTTTTTGCTTTTTTTCAAGTTTATAACAAATTCTATAAAAGTCAAGTGATTTATTTTTATATACTTAATCAAAAATCACCTCTCAATTTGTCTATCAATGCCTTTACGCTTTCATTTACTATGGAATCTTTGCATTCGCTCTCGCTCAGTTTTGCATCAAAAATTTTATTTGTGTTCACAGAGATTTTCTTTGAAGATGCAATAAAATCGACATTTATTGAATAGACATAGGAGAGTATGTTGCCTGACACATCATAGGCGTCCTCTTTTCTTTTGTAATCCTTTATTTCTGCGGACAATGTGTCTTTTGAAGGTTTATCTTCCACAATATTTATGTTCCCGTATTGTTTCATCTGCTTTATAAGAGCATCATACATTATCGGCTTCAGTTCTGCGTTTAATGAAGAATTCTCAATTCCTGAAAGGAAATACTCCCTTACACTGAGAGTCCCCTTGACAAACGAATAGGCACATCCTGTGATGAGCGCGCTAATTATTAATATGCTTATTGACAAAAAGATAACGTTTGATCTTCTTTGTTGTCGTCTTTGGAAATTCTTCATACCTTATCTCGAAATGTTTGATACGTTTATAATCTGCCACTCCTTCGGAGACTGTGTTTATAACCTCCTGTAAAATTCCGCGAAGCTCCTTATCCTTCTCTTCATCGCTGATATTCTTCTTCAAAATGGATTCTATCAGCTCAGGATTCGGATAGATTATGGCTCCGACCTCTTCTCTCTTTGACTGATTATTAATCACTGGAATCACAAGCGCCTCTTCAATCATATTGCTTTCGCAGAGTTTTTCCTCAAGTTCTTCGGGATATACATTCTTTCCTGCCTCAGTCACTATAATCGCCTTCTTTCTGCCTGAGATGTAAAGATACCCTTCTTTGTCCTTGTATCCTATGTCGCCTGTATAAAACCATCCGTCTTTTATCACTTCATCAGTTGCGGCTTGATTCTTGTAGTATCCCTTCATTACAATAGGACCTCTGACTTTCAATTCTCCCTCTCCGTTTTCATTCGGAGAATCTATTTCAACTTCAACATCGTCAATTGCCACTCCAATGGATTTGTGCTTGTATTTTTCATGCGGATTCACAGAGACTATAGGAGATGTCTCTGTAAGCCCGTATCCCTGAAAAAGAGTGAAACCGAATGATTCGAATGCCTCTGCCACCTCAGGCTTCAAAGCCGCTCCGCCTGAAATCATCAAACGAAGAGAGGAGAGACCTGACTGGTCCCTCAGACTTTTGAATATGGGTCCGGCGAGTTTCACTCCGAGGAGGAATTTGGAGCCCTTTTCTATTGCAAGCATTCCGCCGACAACAGTGTTTTTTACAAATGATTCTTTAATAGCTCTCTTAATTCCGAGGATTATTTTTTCAAACAATAAAGGAACTCCGAGCATAATTGTGGACTGTGACTCTTTTATGTCCTCTATTATTTCCACTGATTTGAGCGAGCGCGCGTATGTGATTGTGCACCCGCATGAAAGAGGAACTAAAAATCCCGCAGTGGCTTCAAATGTGTGGTGGAGAGGCAGTATTGAAATGAATCTGTCGTTTTCATTTACTGCTATAAGTTTTGTGGAATAGATTATGTCATGAGAGACATTTCTGTTGGTGAGCATTACTCCTTTTGACTGGCCTGTTGTGCCTGAAGTGAATAAAATTACAAACGGCTCATCAAGAGTCATCTTAATGTCTTTATATTTTGCGGATCCCTTGTCAATCAGTTTCCTGCCGTTCTCCAATGCTTCATAAAATGAAATCTCATGAGGATGCTCCGCCTCTCCCATTGATATGACGAATTTCAATTCGGGAAGTTCATTCTTAATCTCCATTATCAAATCAAGATATTTGGGAGAGACAAAGATTCCTTTTGCCCCTATGTAATGCAGAATAAGCTTTATCTCCTGCTCTTTAAGCATTGAATCCACAGGAATAATATAAGCTCCGGTGCGCGCTATGGCGAGATATGAGATAGCCCATTCAGGCCTGTTCTCTCCCAAAACCGCGATTGCATCATTCTTTTTTATATTGTGGCTTAAAAGAAATTCTGCAAGCTGGGCAGTCTTGTCATTGAGCTGTTCATAAGTGACAGAGGAGAAAGAGTAGCCTGATTTTATCTGCAGGGCGATTTTGCTTCCGAATTTTTTTGCGGATATTTCAGGAATATCTTTTATATTGTAGAGATCCATTTGGACTCCTTATTCGTTCATATCTATGAGTTCAATTATTTGATACGAACCGTCCTCATAATTTATCTGGCTGTAAATCAGTCCTTTTGAAATCGACCAATAATAGTATCCTGTGTAATTAACATCGTCATCCATTATTTTTACTTTTATAACATCGCCAAATTCGCCTGCTTCAACTTTAACTGTTGTGTCAATTGAAGCGATTGACCTTGTTTCACTCTTGTAATACCATGAATTATCAATCTGAACAGGAGCTTCAATGTACACTTCGTCTTCAGAAAATCCGCTGAAGAATTGGTCTTTTCCGTAGAATATAAGATTTTCATCTCTGTCTGCAACAATGTATCTGTTCGTTCCGTCATTGTTCACCATCACAATAATATTATCATCATTTTTTTCAATATCCAGATATTTGAATTCAAAATTGTCCGTAGTAGTATAGTTGATATAATCATTGTAATAGGTATATCGGAAATAATATACAGCATCCTCCACCGGTATTGTAAACCAGTCATAGATATTGTTTGCGTCCTTCACCCACGGCAGAAGAGTGCATCCTGTGCCGAGCAAAATAACTCCTAAAACGAGAATAATCAAAACTCTTTTCATCTGAACCTCCTTTTATTAGTACATATCCTTTATCTCGCACCCTTTTTTTAATATCTCCTGAGCAAGCACGACTCGTTGTATTTGATTTGTCCCTTCATAAATCTGTGTTATTTTTGCGTCTCTCATCATCTTTTCAACAGGATACTCTTTAATGTATCCGTAGCCTCCCAATACCTGAACAGCATCTGTTGTAACTTTCATAGCCATGTCTGAGCAGAATGTCTTTATCATAGAGCCTATTTTTGCAACATCGGCTCCGCCTTTGTCAACATAAAGCATTCCTATATAGGAAAGAGATCTGCCTGCTTCAATCTGTATTGCCATATCTGCTATCATGCTCTGAATCATCTGAAATGAAAATATTTTCTGATTGAACTGAACTCTTTCATTGGCATATTTTACCGCCTCTTCAAATGCCCCCTGAGCAATGCCCAATGCCTGAGCTCCCACTCCCAAGCGGGAGTATTCAAGTGTCTTCATGGCGACTTTGAAACCCTGACCCTCTGCGGCGAGCATGTCCGATTTGTGGACTCTGCAATTGTCGAAGACAAGCTCGGAAGTCGCTGAAGCTCTTATTCCCATCTTGTTCTCATGCTTTCCGAATGTGAATCCCTCTGTTCCCTTCTCAACTATAAAAGCAGATAATCCTCTTATGCCTTTTGACGGGTCAGTATTCGCAATCACAGTATAGATTCCCGCAACTTCTCCGTTTGTTATGAACTGCTTTGTCCCTGTAAGATAATAATAATCTCCGTCCTTTTTTGCCATTGTCTGAATATTTGACGCATCGCTTCCAGCGTTCGCTTCAGTCAGTCCGAATGCGGCGAGTTTCTCTCCTGATGCTATCTGGGGAAGATACTTTTTCTTCTGCTCCTCACTGCCGAACAGAATTATCGGCATAGTGCCCAAACCTGTGCCTGCATATCCGAGAGCCACTCCTGCGCACACGCGGGAGAACTCCTCCGTGGCTATTGACATGCCTGCTATTCCAAGGCCCATCCCGTCATACTCTTCAGGAATAAAGACTCTGAAAAGGTCTGATTTTGCAATATGCTTCATTATTTCATAAGGGAATTCTTTTTTTTCATCAAGCTCTTCCCTTACAGGTTTTATTTTTTCTTCCGCTATCTGCCTTGAAAGATTTTTAACTTCAATTAATTCTTCGGATAGAAGCAAGTGCATCAAGACCTCCTATTTTCTGTTTTTATGCCATTCAATAATATACTCCGCAACATCTTTCGACTGGGTTCCCGGTCCGAAGAGTCTTCCGACTCCCAATTTCTGCAATTCCTCCATATCCTCAGCAGGAATTATTCCGCCTCCGGTTAAAAGAATATCCGTCTTCTTCTCTTTTTTAAGGAGTTCCATCACTTTAGGAAATATGCTCATGTGAGCTCCGGAGAGGACTGAAAGTCCTATTACATCAACATCCTCTTCAATCGCTGTGCGCACTATCTTCTCAGGAGTTTGATGAAGCCCTGTATAGATGACCTCCATTCCCGCATCAGTGAGAGAGGCGGCGATAACTTTTGCTCCTCTGTCGTGGCCGTCAAGACCCGGTTTTGCCACAAGAACTCTTATCTTTTTTTCCATAAATCCTCCGTAAAATTGAAACCTGTTTTTTCAAGAATCTTTTTTGCCTTCTCATAAGGAGAGGCATTAACATTTTCCATGTTTTTGATGAGTTTGTCAATAGATTTAATAAATAAATCCCTTAAAATGTCCTTGACTTCCCTTTCTCTCCTCTGTTCTCTTTTCATTTTCAATTCATCGCTATCATTTAGGAATTTCATTCTATCCTCTATTGCTAAAAAGAGAGAGTCAATATTGTCTTCATTCGATGCGCTTGTTTTTATTACCGGAGTTTCATTATTTTTAATGTTCTTCTTGAATGAGAGGGATGATTTTATAAATTCAACCGCTCTGTCAGCTCCGTCTCTGTCTGATTTATTTACAACGAATATGTCTCCAATCTCCATCAGCCCCGCCTTCATTGCCTGTATGGAATCTCCGGATTCAGGAACAAGAACAACAATGACAATATCCGTTATCTCCATTATATCAAGCTCCGACTGCCCCACTCCGACAGTCTCAATCAGGATTACATCCATTCCGAATGATTCCATAACCTGAGAGATATTCTCCGTTGAAGTCGACAATCCGCCCAATGACCCCCTTGATGCGATTGAACGGATGAAGACATTTTCAAATTCATACGATTTCTGCATCCTCAGTCTGTCTCCGAGGAGAGCTCCTCCTGTGAAAGGGCTTGAAGGGTCTATTGCAATGACACCAACATTCTCATATTTTTTTGCGAATCTTTCAAGGAGATGATTTACAAGCGATGATTTTCCGACGCCCGGCGGTCCAGTTATTCCTATGCGGAATGAATCTTTTCTTTTTTCATAATTCTCTTTCAGAAATTCTATTCCCTCATCCTCTTCATTGTCAACCAAAGTTATGACTCTGGCGAGAGCGCCTCTTTTCTTTTGTTTGAAGTCATCAATCAAATCAGGATAATTCAAAACTCTATGCCCTCCCGCGCCTTTACGCCCTTTTTGAAATAATGCTTCACCTCTTTCATTTCAGTTACAAGGTCTGCAGTCTCAATCATCTTTTTTGTCGCTCCTCTGCCTGTCATAACAAGCTCCACATCATTCGGCTTGTCTCTCATTAGTCCTATGACATCCTCTTCTGAAATCAGATTGAGATTCATAGCAACCGTTATTTCATCTAGAATCACAATTTCATAAAGACCTGAAAAAATAATCTCCCTGCTCTTGTCAAGCCCGCTCTTTGCGGAAGATATCTCCTGAGGTGACGGATTTTTCATATCAACAAAACTGCCTGTTCCGAACTGGAGCATTGTGGCATGAGATGAGAGAAATTTATATTCTCCGTAATTCTCATCTTTTTTAAGAAACTGGATTATTGCCACATGCCTGCCGTGGCCCAGAGCCCTCACAGCGAGTCCGAATGCGGCAGTTGATTTGCCCTTTCCGTCTCCAGTGTAAATATGAACAAATCCTTTGGATTCCATATTCAACTCTTTGCTCTATAACTCGTCCACTGAAACGCCGAGCTGTGTTGAAGATTCCATTGCACCTGAAAAATTCAGAACAAAATCCATAGCCACCTCTTCATTTGGCGCTTCAAATATTAAGAAGAAATCGGGTTTTCCGAACATCTGCAGAAAATGGAGAACCTTGACATCTTCAGGCGGATTGACTGTCTTCACAAGTTCAAGGGCTTCATCCGTCTTTCCTGTGATTATTTCCAATGTGGATACAAATATCATATTACCTCTTTCAAATTTTTAATTAACAAATCTATTTCATCCTTGCTTCTCTTCTCCGTACATGCCATAAGAAGAGTCTCTCTGAATTCTTTCCCGAATCTTTCAAGTTTTACTCCGATAAGAAATCCTCTCTCCTTCATTTTGGAATATACATTATCAAGATTATCTATTTTTACTGCAAATTCATTAAAAAACTCTTTATCCGGATAAACAAGTTTAACCTTTGTCTTTGAAATTTGCTCTGAAAGATAGTGTGCGGAGAGAAGTGAATCGCCTGCAACCTGTTTTAATCCGGCTTTTCCCATTGATTCGAGATACACTGCCGCCATTAGCATGCAGAGCCCTTCATTTGAACATATATTTGATGTCGCCTTCTCTCTTCTGATGTGCTGTTCCCTTGTCTGAAGAGTCATCACGAACCCCTCTTTGTCGTTTTTGTCTGTTGTCTTTGCGATTATCCTTCCCGGCATGTTTCTTGAAAACTCCTTTTTGGATGCGAACATACCCAGAAGGGGTCCGCCGAATGATTGATTGATTCCGAAGACCTGAGCCTCTCCCACTGCAATGTCCGCTCCCATTCTTCCTGCCGGCTTCAATACCGGAAGAGACATGGGATTCTGATTTATTATGAACATCATTTTGCTCTCTTTGACTATTCTTCCTATCTCTTCTCCGTCTTCAATTATTCCGAAGAAATTAGGAGTCTGCAGAACAAATGCGGCATAAGAATCATCCGCCTTCTTTTTCAGGTCATCCAAATCCAATGAACCGTCTTTGAGATTCACTGTTTCGCACTCAATGTCCTGTCCTTTGAGATATGTATGTATGACTTCTTTCGTCACAGGATTTAGTCCGCCGCTTAGAAGTATTCTGTGTTTGTTCTTTATGGACATTGCCATGTGGCACGCCTCAGCAGTTGCGGTCGCTCCGTCATACATTGACGCGTTTGCTATTTCCATGGAGAATAATTCGCATGCCATTGACTGATACTCATAAATCGACTGCAGAGTCCCCTGTGACACTTCGGGCTGATAAGGGGTATAAGCAGTATAAAATTCAGGG
Source organism: Caldifarciminota bacterium UBA2202 (assembly GCA_002327905.1). Taxonomy (GTDB): domain Bacteria; phylum Hydrothermota; class 32-111; order 32-111; family 32-111; genus UBA2202. The sequence goes on from DCUY01000053.1 coordinate 24,280, forward strand.
CGCGAAACAATGTGTTTTATCACAGGAGGTATATAGTGGTCATAAATGCCGCAGCCCATAAAAGAAATTCTGTCCTCTGTTGTAATATTCTTAGATGCAATATCTTTGAATTCCTTCATCAGCTGATGTTCGCTCATGCTGTTTGGAAGATTCAGACAGCACTCGCGCACACTCTGCGGAATGTATTCAATAAGTTTTTCAAATGAAGAGACTCCTATATCTTTTAATAGAGAGTCCTTCTCTTTTTCATTAGCGGGAATATATTTCATTTCTTCCTCAGTGATGGCTGTTTTCGCAGTGCTTTATATATTCAGCCGAATCCATTAAGTTCTTCGCCTCATCAGGATTCGAAACTTTTATCTTTACGATCCACCCTTCGCCAAACGGGCTTGTATTTATTTTGTCAGGCGCGTTTTTAAGCATTTCATTTACTTCAATGACTTCTCCCGAGACACCTGCTATAAGGTCGGAGACTGCCTTTACAGCCTCTATTGTTCCCATTGATTCTCCCTGTTTTACTTTACTTCCCACTTCAGGCAGCTCTACAAATGCTATGTCAGAGAGCTCCGATTGGGCAAAATCAGTGATTCCCTCAATTGCGGTGTTATTCTCTATTTTTATCCATTCATGCGACTTTGTGTATTTAAGATTATTCGGGGTGTTCATCATTCCTCCTATTTGTGTGTTCCGTTTTTATAAAATGGCGATTTTACTATGACTGCCTTCTTTTTTCCTCTGATATCTATGAAAATATCCTGCCCAAGTTTATTGAACGGGGCATCTACATATCCGAGTCCGATGTATTTATCTGTTGACGGCGAGAAGTTGCCGCTTGTCACATTTCCCACTTTTTTGTCATTGACGAATATCTCATATCCGTGGCGCGGTATTGCCTTTTCAAGCATTTCAAAACATACGAGCTTCCTTGTCAGACCCGCCTCTTTTTGCTTTATCAAAGCATCTCTTCCGATAAAGTCGCCCTTTTCCATTTTTACAGCCCATCCTGTTCCTGCTTCAAGAGGAGTCGTATCCTGTGAAATGTCATTTCCGTAAAGCATGTATTTCATCTCAAGACGAAGAGTATCGCGGGCGGCAAGGCCTATAGGCTCAATATTGAATTCCTCTCCTGCCTTGAATATCTCTTCCCACATCTTCTTCCCGTTCTCATTGTAAAAATACAATTCGAACCCGTCCTCTCCCGTGTACCCTGTGCGAGATATGACCATATCTATTCCGCACACTTTTGTCTCTGCGGAATAATAGAAGGGCATGGTGTCAAGAGGATAGTCTGTAAGTTTTTTAATCACTCTCTCGGCAGACGGACCCTGAACTGCAAGCTGGGAGATTCTGTCGGAGATGTTTTCGACTTTGACATCATCCCATTTGTTCTTCATAACCCAATCAAAATCCTTATCGCAGTTTGATGCATTGACAACAAGCATTATCTTATCTTTAAGATTGTAAACGAGAAGGTCATCCACAATTCCTCCGTTCTCATAGAGAAAATTGGAGTACTGAACCTGATGGTCTGCAAGCGACATAACTGAATTTGTTGTGATGAAATCAACAAACTCTTTTCTCCTGTCGCCAGTGACAATGAATTCACCCATGTGGGATACATCAAAGACACCGACAGTGGAGCGCACTCTTTTTATTTCATCAATAACGCCTTTGAACTGAACAGGCATTTCAAAACCGGCAAAAGGAACTATTTTTCCTTTGTTTTGAACATGCATATCGTAAAATGCAGTTTTTTTTAACACTGTACCTCCATTTAATTAATGAACCATATATTATAATAGTTAATTAAATATTTTCAATACCCTTTGTAAACGGAAGGTAATAGGTCATAAGCAAAATGGCGCAGGTAAAAGGTAAAAGATAAATACGGTAGGGACCGACCCGCGTGCCGTGTACCGTGTACCGTATGCCGTATGCCGTATGCCGTATGCCGTGTGCCGTGTGCCGTATGCCGTGTACCGTATGCCGTGAGCCTTGTGCCGTGAGCAGAATAAGAAGTTAATAGTTTATAGTTAATAGT
>DCUY01000055.1 GCA_002327905.1 Caldifarciminota bacterium UBA2202
CGAGACAATAATAAATAAATACAATCAACAACAATACAACATTTGATTAAATTTCTTAGCTTTACAGTTCCGAACAAAAACATCAGTCCGCTCCGCTTTGCTATTCAATGTTTTTGTGAGGAGAAACAAGTAAATTCTTATTGATACACGAAAGTTCAAAGCGAATGAGGACGTCATCACAAGGCAGCACATCATGTGGCAGGCAGAATTTGTTGGACTGCTCTTTGAGCACTCCAACTCTACTCCATCATGATTTAGCTGGCGGGGATGATGTGCGAATGAACGCTGAGCTTAGGGCGGACACACAGGTCCGCTCCTACGATATTGTACCGATTATTGATAATTCAATGAATATCTTTCTCTTCTATAATAGTCTTATAGTCAGCCCCGTAATACTCTTCCGCATCCACAATTTTAATCTCCCTCATGAAGTCGCCTTTTTTAATCTTGTTAAGAACATCAGCCTTCTCAATCACCTGTCCGAAGACAGTGTATTGGCCGTCAAGATGAGAGGGTGTTCCAAGACAAATATAGAACTGGCTACCTGCGCTGTTCGGATCCTGTGACCGCGCCATTGCAACAGTGCCCTTCAAATGCTTTATGTCATTGAATTCCGCATTAACATTATATCCGGGACCTCCTGTATTTGTATTGTCAGGACTTCCTGTCTGAATGACAAATCCGGGTTCGACCCTGAAAATCACGAGACCATTGTAGAATTTTTTCTCGGATAACGTCAGAAAATTCTTCACATGATTCGGCGCCTTTTCAGGATAGAAACGGATAACCATTGTGTCTTCGTTTTTACCGTCTGCCGACTGCCACAGGAACAGGGCCAATTTATCCTTGCTCAAATCGACCTCCTTTGTTTCAGCGAGTGTATCCGCATTCCCGCCTTTGTTCAAATCTACTGCATTCTGTGATGGTTTGCATCCTGCAAAAATCATAAGTGCAGTCACAAGAAGAATTAAAATCCTTTTCATTTTACCTCCTGATGATTAAGTAAACTGTATAAGCTATGTAAGACAAGAGAAAAAGAAACGATTGTTTCTTCTCTATTGTATGGCTCTGCCCGACGAACATTGTTGCAAAGAGCATCATCGTTGCAACTGTCATGACGAGGATGTCGGAATTCATGACTGTCATGAACTTTGCATCTTTTATCACTGATCCAAATCCGAGTATGAATAAAACATTGAATATGTTTGAACCGATAATATTGCCCACCGATATATCGGAATTTCTCTTGTATGCGGCGACCGCTGAAGTGGCAAGTTCTGGCATTGAAGTCCCTGCGGCAATTACCGTAAAAGATATAAATTTCTCCGAAACACCCATTTGACGAGACAAAAAGACAGCACTGTCTGTGAGAAACTTTCCGGCCACTCCAAGACCGGCAATTCCAAGGAGAATGAAAATAACCGCTTTTGCGAAAGCCATCTCCTTTATATCCGAACTCTCAATTGAATGCACCTTTGCTATATTAATGGTATAAATTATAAACATAACAAAGAAAATGAGAAGCACAATTCCGTCAATTCTTGAAAGAACATTGACGCTTCCACCGTCAATGAATACATCATTCACCAAAACCAGCAGAAGTATTGATGTAAAGAGAGCAAAAGGAATCTCCTTCCAAGTAGTATTCTTCTGCACTCTGAGAGGATTTATCAGTCCAGCGACTCCGAGTATAAGAAATATGTTGAATATATTTGAACCGATTACATTTCCAAAAACAATCTCATTATGGCCTGTGATTGAAGAATAAAGATTCACCACAAATTCAGGCATTGATGTGCCGAAAGACACAATTGTAAGTCCGATGGCTATCTCCGATACCTTCATGCGCTTTGCGAACGAACTTGCTCCCGAAACGAGAAAGTCTGCCGCTTTCAGCAGTATGATAAAAGACCCGACAAAAATTAAGATCTGCGACAAAGTATTCATAGTGGTATAGTTTATCAAAATTTTCAAAAATGTCAATTCAAAATGAATTAAATCACTTTTGCACTTGATTTTTGCGTTTCTTTTGTTATATTGTAACTATGTATGATTTTATTAAACTCGGAAAAGAGAATATCGGACTCGCATACTCCTGCACAAAGGACTATTCTTTGTGGGGGTCCGAATATCATCAGGAGTCAAATAAGTTTTTAATCAATAATCTCGGATACAGAATTTATGCATTCGGAGTTCTTGAGAATAAGAATCCCGTAGGTCACGCGATTCTTGTTGACGCGAAACCGCCTCTCTCAATGGTTGATTCAAAAAATGGGCTCTACCTGCACTGCTTTTATATATCTCCTAAACACAGGAACAAAAACATAGGAGCGACTCTTATTGAGAGGATAGAGATTGAAGTTCAGAAAGACAAGAAAGAAGCTATATTTTTAAATACAATCGGAATAAAATGGATGAACAGGGACTTTTTTGAGAAGCATGGATATTCAATGATAAATGACGATGAAATGGATTCATTTATGATGAAACAACTTGGAAAAGAGACAGAGTACAGAATTATAAAAGATTTCCCTGTGCATGAGTCAAAAACCAATCAGCTTGTAATAAATCACAATCCTTTATGTCCGCTTATGCTTTATCAGTATTCTCAATTGGCGAAGATCGCGGCTGAAGAGTTGAAGGAGATTGATATAATTGAAACCCGCGTTGAGAAAGCGAGCGACCTTTCGGAGCAATTCTCATTCGGAGTCTATTTCAACAATCTGCCGATTTTGCTCAATGAAAAAAAGATAAATGAGACTATAAAAGTTATAAAATCCCTTCAGATAAAAATCTAAACAGTTATCTCGGCAATTATATAATTCATAATTAGATAGCCCTTGTCAGTGCATTTCAGAACATTATCGTTAAATTCAAGAGAACCGTCCAAAATGAATTCTATCATCCTCTCTTTTTTCAGATGCATCTTAATATTATTGTCAACGTAAAGTCCTGCCCGTGTGCGCAGACAAAGCATTATTCTCTCCAATCCTCTTCTTATGTCAGTTACATCTTCTAACTGGCTTGACTCGTGAATATGCTTTATATATATAGAAATATCATCCGTATTCTGCATTCTCTTTTTCAGATTATATGAGGCGGCAGAGACTCCGTACCCGATGTATTGCGAGTCAAGATTCCAGTAAGAAAGATTATGCTTTGACTCAAATCCTTCACAGGCAAAATTGGAGACCTCATATCTTTCAAATCCCCTCTTATAAATTTCTTCAAGAATTTTGTAGTATTCCTTCTCAAGAAAGATATCCTTTTTTTCTTTGTATTTCTCCCTGAAAAGTGCGGAATTCTCCTCAAGGGTTAGAAGATAGCAAGAAAGATGCTTTATCGGATAATCATCAATGAATGATATGTCCTGCGAAAAGCCGTTTACGCCCCAGATTAAATCTATTGAGAGATTGTCATTGTCGGAAAAAAGACTGAGAACTCTCTCCGCCTCTCTTCGTCTGTGAGGCCTGTTGAGAAGCTTCAACACTCTGTTATCAAAAGACTGAACGCCTACAGAGAATCTGTTTGCTCCAATATCCTTATAGAATTCTATCAGATCCGCATTAACAGACTCGGGATTCATTTCAATTGTGAATTCCGAAATGTTTGTAGCATCATATCTGTCTTTAATTTCAAATACAATTCTCTCTATATATTCTTTTTCGACAAAAGAAGGAGTGCCTCCTCCAATGTATAAGGTATTCGCCTCTTCGAAAAACACATCTCTCTCCCGTATCTCCCTGACAAGAGAGTCAAAATACATTCTTTTTATATCTTCAGGATGATTCCCTGAGACAAATGCGCAGTATGAGCATTTGCTTTTGCAAAAAGGAATATGTATATAGATTCCATTATTGACTGACATTGAATTTATTTAAGGCGGGAAAGAATTATTCTATAGTGCGCCTTTGATGAAAGAACTGCAAAAAAAGTCGTCTCTCCGTCATAATATGCGGCAAAGCATTTTTCTCTGCACCTTGTAAAAATAAAATCCTGTTTATAAGACTTTGAATTTTTCATCATATTCTGCATATTTACGCAGATTTTCAAAAGAGTCTTGTCTCCCTCCACCATTTTTTCATCCGAATCTATGAGAATATATTTTTCCAAAAACGGAATTCTTGAATAATCAATTCTAACTTTGGTTGCCTTGCCTATATCAATAACAACTCTCCCCTTCTTAATCTTTCTGAATGACTCAATAACTTTATCTTTGTCCTTTACATTTTTAAATCCTGAAGAGACTACAGCTCCCTGCTCAAACTTAAAGAAGCACGATTCATCCCCTTCAAGAATAATCGAACCGTTTGATTTGTGCTTCTTGAACTGAGCAATTCTCTTTTCAATGTCAAAATCATCAAGATTCAATGTTATTTTCATATTCTTAAAAGATTGTCACAGGATTATTTATCTGAACTCCTATAACCGATTTAACATTCAAGAATCCGAATTTCCTCGAATCAAGGGAATTCCGAAAATTATCCCCCATTACAAAAATTGAATCTTGCGGCACAATAAAAGTATCTGTAATTCCTCCAGTGGAGAAAATGAGAGTGTCTCCCTCAATGCCGACGCACCTCTTCATTATATATGCTTCATTATTCTTAACAATTATAATTTTGTTTTTCAGGAATGCATTAAGATTATCTTTGCTGTATCCTGTCATAATGTTTATTGATGTCTTTTTCAGAGCGAATATTATGTTATTCTCTTTCAGAGAATCATTCATGGATTCGCCTCTCACAATAAACGGAGAAACAATGAATATTTTTATAATCATTATGGCGAATACGGATTCTACAAGAATCCGGATAATCTGCTGTGTCTTTGATTTATTCCTGTTCATCTATGCTCAAAGCCGCGAGAAACGCCTCTTGAGGTATCTCTACTCTTCCAAGCATCTTCATTCTCTTTTTTCCCTCTTTCTGCTTCTCAAGAAGTTTTCTCTTTCTTGTTATGTCTCCTCCGTAGCACTTTGCCAAGACATCCTTTCTTACCGCCTTGACAACTGACTTTGCAATCACCTTGCTTCCTATTGCCGCCTGTATCGCTATTTCAAACTGCTGTTTGTGTATCACTTCCTTCAGTTTGCGCGTGAGCTTGTTTCCGAAAAAGAATGCCTTCTCCCTTGAAGTTATTGAAGACAAAGCGTCAACTCTGTTTCCATTGACGAGTATATCAAGTCTGACAAGGTCAGACTGCCTGTAATCAATCATCTGATAATCCATTGAAGCGTATCCCTTCGTGATTGTCTTGAGTTTGTCGAAAAAGTCGAAAATCACATCTGCCATAGGCATCTCATATTTTAGAAAGACTCTCTTCTCAGTGATGTATTCCACACTCACCTGCTTTCCTCTTCTGTCGAGAACAAGCTGCATTATAGGACCGATATAATCCGGAGGAGTGAAAATCTCAACCATCAAAAACGGCTCATATACAATTTCATTGCGCGTTATGTCAGGCATCTTAGCAGGATTATCAACGAGGAACTCTTCATTCTTCACATTGAAATATTTATATACAACATTGGGAATCGTTGCGATAATATCAAGGTCAAATTCAGTTTCAAGACGCTCCTGAATTATTTTCATATGAAGCATTCCCAAAAAACCGCACCTGAAGCCGTAGCCCAATGCTTCAGAATTCTCCTGAATATATGTGAATGCCGCATCATTAAGCTTCAGTTTGCCCAAAGAATCCTTAAGCTTTTCATAATCCTCTCCATTTGAAGGATAGAATCCTGAAAAGACCATAGGCTTCACCTCTTTATATCCTTTTAACGGCTCTACAGGAAATGCCTTCAAAGCGAGAGTGTCTCCCACATGTATATCTTCAATGTTTCTTATATTGCACACAATATATCCTACATCTCCGGCTTGTAGCATGTCGGTCTCTTTCATCTTCGGAGTGAAGAAACCCACTTCTGTGACATCAAAAACCGCATTTGTTGACATGAATTTAACCAAGTCGCCTTTTTTGACGCTCCCGTCAAATATCCTGACGAATGGAATGGCTCCCCTGTAATTATCATAAGTGGAATCAAATATTAAAGCGCGCAGAGGAATATTTTCATTTTCAAGAGGATGCGGGAACAATTCAATGATTTTATCTATAAGGTCATCCACACCTGTGCCGTCTTTAGCTGAAATCAAGACTATGTCATTTTCAGCGCATCCTGTCAATTCGACAATCTCCTTTCCAGAAAGCTCAATGTCAGCCGCAGGAAGATCAATTTTGTTGAGAACGGGAATTATCGGAAGATTGTTTGACAATGCTTCATTCAAGTGACTTATAGTCTGCGCCTCCACTCCCTGTGTGGCATCCACAAGAAGCACAGCTCCTTCGCATGCGGCGAGAGAACGGGAGACCTCATAGGAAAAATCAACATGGCCGGGAGTATCAATAAGATTGAATTGCACCTCCTGCCCCTTCCAATTGAAATTCAGACGCACATGATGCGCCTTCACGGTGATACCATGCTCTCTCTCAACAGACATTGAATCAAGAACCTGCTCGCGCATATCTCTCTGGTCAAAAGAGGATGACATTTCAAGAAGCCGGTCTGACAAAGTTGATTTGCCATGGTCTATATGAGCAATGATTGAAAAATTTCGTATTATTTTCATTAGATTATATATAATATCATTTTTTTAAAATATGTAAAGAGCAAAGATGACAAACAGGTCATAGAAAACAAATGGTAGGCAATATGTTATAGGGGTTAAGGGTAAAAGGTAAAAGGTGAAAGGTGAAAGAAGTTGCTGTTAGCAGAGACAAAACGCCGTGTACCGTATGCCGTATGCCGTGAGCGAAACAAAGACGCCTTGTGCCTTGCGCCAGAGTGCTTCGCACACCGAGAGCCTTGTGCCTTGAGCAAAAACAAAAGAAAAACAGTTAATAGTTTATAG
>DCUY01000076.1 GCA_002327905.1 Caldifarciminota bacterium UBA2202
TGCGAATGAGCGCTGGGCTTCTCGCGCCGCCAGACAAAGACGCCATGCGAAGTGTGTGAGCCGACGCTACAATATTCGGCAGTCACATACTGTCAAAACTTCTCAGAACGGATACAGATAAAAGAATATATAATATTAAATGTGACATTTGACCACACTAAAAAAGCAATTTGTGCGCATTACATTCAGTGTCATATAAAACATACAGAAAGAAAATAAATATTTTTATAAATAAACTTAAATTCAAAAAATTCCAATAGTAATTTTTTTAGGACACCCACATTGAGAATTGACCTGATTATATCATTATTTTACTGACACTTAGACTTGGCACCCTTAATGACATATAGATAGTCATCAAAGGAGGCCTCAATGAAAAAAACTCTCTCTCTCATCGCATTAATCTTTCTCTCTCTTATAACATTTTCAAAGGAGATTAAGATTCACATTTCAACTAAGGAAGAAATAAAGAGCGGGAATTACTGCTTTTACAACTCCAAAAATGGTGAATTGATGATTCCCTACATTTATGAAATAAATTCACCAATAGAAATTATCAGTTTAAAATATGATTATATGCACGAAGAGGCGATAAATCTTCCCAAAATAAAGAAAAATCCTGATTACTCTACCTCATCCGTTGATTCAATAATCAATGAAACTCCAAATATACATATTATGATGACAAATGGCAATTCAGGAAGTTCAACAAACTTGATTTTTCAATATTTTCCCGTAATATACTCCGATTCAATTCCTGATGTCACATCAGAGGTTGAAATTACAATTGCTTATAATGAAATTATCTATGAAGGAAAATCAAGCATATTTGACAAAGGCTTTTCAAACGCAGGAACAAAATCCTCAACTGAAAAGACATTGGCTGATTCTGCAACTCTTGATATGGTCATAATCACTTCGGAGAGATTTTCTGATTCATTGTCAAAATTCTGCGAATTTGAAAATCTCATGGGCATAAAGACTCTTATAAAGACTGTCGAAGAAATTTATTCGCATTTTTCAGGATCTGACAAGCAGGAGAAGATAAGAAATTATATTAAAGAGCAGTATTTAATGAAGGGCATCAGATTCGTTCTTCTAGCAGGAGAGGATGAAATCGTGCCCATAAGAATGTCCTATTCCACTCTTTATTATCATTACGGATATGTCCCCACCGATTTATACTATGCCGACATGAATGGCACATGGAATGCCGACAAGGACGGACTTGTCGGTGAGATCATATCTGACATTGAAGACGGGTTTCCGGACATCAATGTATCGCGCCTTCCCTTTGAGAATGAAATCGAACTCAAAAATCTTCTTCAAAAATTTTACGGATATGTCTGTAAAAGCAGTCCGGAAAAAATAAATACATTTCTTCATGCAGGAGCGTCGCTTTTAACAAATTTAACTGACGGAAGCGGGCAATTGATGACTGACATGCTTGTTTCAATGAACGGAATGGATAAATATTCGCATGAGAGACTCTTCTCCCCCATATCCGACAATTTCAATTATCCGCCGTCATACTCCGGAGATATGCAACTTAACAGGTCAAGCTTCATTTCCGAGATTTCCAAGGGCTACCACTTCATCAATCACATTGACCATTCATCAGAGTATTATCTGGGAACAGGAAATTTGGAGACAAAGACAGAGTATAATTCGCAGGATACGATATTCCTCTCCAACAGTGATTCAGTCTATTCAATAATGTTTTCAATGGGATGCTTTGCAAACGGATTTGACAGGGAATCAGCTTCAGACGGACTTCTTCTTTCCATGAGGAGTAGCATAATAAATTTTGTCGGATTCACAAGAACAGGATGGACAAGTTCGCAGGCTCTCATGAACAGATACTGGGCAATGATGGCAGACAGCGGAACAAATTACACAGGAGAGGCTTTTCGCTTTGCAATGATTGAAAATAATCTTTATTTCAGAGTTGCAATTAATATGACCGGATTTTCTACCATGCCTGTTTATTCACAGGCGCCGGATTCATTCTTTGTAGCCCTTTCAGATACGATTTTTAGCAGTGATTCAATTATCTTATCAATAAGAGACAGCCACGGAGCAGTGAGCGGAGCAACAGTTGTATTGATGGACAGTATTAATTATTTAAGAATTAAAACAGATGCTTCCGGAAAAGCAAAAATATCCCCCTTCTCTCTCTTGGGTATGGCGAGCATTGGAATTTCAAAGAAGAATCATATACCTTATGTTGATTCTTTTTATGTGAAGGGTCAGTCTTTGATTACTATTGAAGACATAAGTATAATCGATAATAAATATATTTCATTGAATATAGTGAATTCTTCAGATTCCATTATCAATTTCAGCCACATTCATTTTGGAGCAAATGATTCAATGTTCTTCTTCAATAAAGATATTTTTAACATTTCATTTACACCGAATGTATCACAGGCTGTTGTCTGCACTCTCTACTATTTCAAAAGACCTGCGCACAATGCTGTGAAAAAAATAGGATATGACGCAGAAACAGACAATCTCTCATTCTCGGATTCAGCCTTTGTTTCAATCGAAAAGACAGAGTTTAAAGTAAATGCAATTGAATTCGACCAGACAGAGCCTCCATTCATAAGCAGTCTTGCGGTATCAAAATCCAATGCGCTGAGGACTGCGGATGTTTCAGTGAAGATTTCCTCTCTCTCACCCGATATTACAGTTCTTGATTCGATTTTCACTTATGAATATTTTGAAGATTCTATTTTAATTGTAAGTGATATTAAATTAAGAAAGAATGATGCCTCTGCGGATTTCAGGAACAATACCTACAGAGTAATAGTGAATTTTGCCCTCCGCTCTGACACAATTGATGTAAGCGGACTTCCTGCTGATGTAGAGCTGAATCTTTTTACGAGTCTGCAGACAAACTCGATTTCTGTCTATACCAGCCAGACAATATTTAGAACAGACATATACAGAGCTGATTTTTCTTCAAGTGATTTCGCATTGATATACTCCCTTAAAGCAGGTGAAATACTCTTCTCGGACACTTCCGCTACAATAGGAATAAATCAGTATTATGCAGTCTTCTATGACAATCTCGGAAGAATAATTGATACATCCGAGACAGTGAGAGCGAATCTTTATGCAAAGACGGAACTCTCGGATGTGCACTCAAGCGGCTCTTTCTACGGTTCTCTTGACGGAAAGAGATACTATGCCCGTTCGTCATTCAATTCAGCCGATTTGAACAATGACGGAGCGAAGGAGATGGTCTTTGTCTCTGATGACGGAAGATTTTATATTCTTGACAGCAATCTCAATGATATCACACCCTTCACTCTCTTCACAACTCCTCATCATGAAACAACTCCTTCCATAGGAGATATCGACAGGGACGGATTCTTAGACATAGTGATAGGAAACGGCTCCTTTGCTTCTGACACGACCGCATTTGTTATATTCAATCCGATGAGCGCAAACAGAAGAATAGAGCCAGTATGTTCTCTGGGCGTATTGACTGCTTCCTCCGTAATTGCAAATATTGATGCTGATTATTATAATGAAATAATTTTGGGAACATCAAAGGGACTTTATGTCCTTAAAAGCAATCTTCGCAGAGTCGATTATTTCACGAAACAGATAACAAATGTGTGGGGAATAGCAATCTCTGAAGAGCAGTCCATGCTTTTCATCAATGATTATTACGGGAATATATACTCTTATGATTTTTCCGGAAATGCAAGAAGCGGTTTCCCGTATAAGACAGCGCATGTGACTTTGACGCCGCTCATATTGACTGATATTGACTGCAACACAAAACTTGATGTAGTGATAGGCACAGCAGGCGGGTATCTCTATGTTATTGATCAGGATGGAAATGTCCGAAACGGATTTCCATACGCCTGTCTCTCGGGAATTTACCACACTCCCCGCCTCTTTGATATAAACAATGACCATAATATTGAAATAATCTTTTCCGACATAAATGGCAACATATATGTAATGAACAACAGCGGAGTAAGAGTCTCTTACTGCTACACAGGAGATCCTACAAACACTTATAATGAGATTTTAATATATGATTTCAACGGAGATATGAAAGAAGAGTTTGTCTTTGTTATGAGAAGCGGAAAAATAGCTGTTTATAACCAAGAGCTGATTCCTCTCTTTTCACAATTCATAAAGCTTGAAAATATGGTCACAAGCTGTCCCATAGCAGTTGATTTTTACGGCGACATGAAGCCTGTTTTAATAATAAGAGATTATGCCGGGCAGATTTACAAACTCAATTCATACTCAAACTCAAGTTCTGTGGGAAAAATATCTTTCTCTAAGACACTCTATGACTCAAGAAACACTTCTTTTGTAAACGGATTTCTCCTCAAGTCCGAGAATGAGGACACAATACATGTGATGAAAGAGAAGAAAAATTCTGTCCTCATAAAAAATGCCATAAACAACAAAATGCTTGCCTTTGCATATAAATCAGGCATAGAGGGACTCTCGGTAATGCTTTTTAACAAATTGGGTCAGGTTGTCTCTGAATTCATTCTTCCCGAGAAGAGAGAGTATTATGAAAAGGATCTTGGAAAATTGTCAAGCGGTGAATATTTTGTAACTGTTTCGGATAAGAAGGAGACTCTTTTGAGAGAGAAGATTCTCATTGTGAAGTGATTTTTTCCTCCTTTGCAGAGAGCCCCCTTTTTGAAGGGGGCTCATCAAAAATCTATTTTCCCAGTTCGCTTATAATTATCTCTTCAATCTTGGCATCAGACTCTGACGAGTATCCTGTGAAATTCGCAACTTTATTTCCCTTCTTGTCAAAAATAAAGACAGCTGGAATTCCAGTGACTTTGTATACTGCATTCAAATCATCATTGAAAAATGCCATTGTGTAATTCATGCCTGATTCTGATACAAAGCTCTCAATCTCCTCTTTTGTCTCATTGACATTGACTCCTATGACTGTGAGTCCCTGCGATGCATACTTATCATACATTTTCATATAGAAGGGTATTGATGCTCTGCATGGTCCGCACCAGGAAGCCCAAAAATCTATGATAACGACATTTCCTTCAAACTCCTTTAATGAAAGGGTCTCTCCATCCAATGCCTCCATCCATGTTCTTTCAAGGAAAAGATTTCCTTTCGGCTCCTCCTTCGCCTCCTCTTTCGGAGAAGGTGCGCATGATGCTATCAGCACAAGAATAAGCAGAAAAATTATAACTGCATATTTTTTCTTCATGAGAGCCCCAGCAGTGAATCAATTCTCGCCTGATCAAATCCGACAATTATATTTCCGTCAATCTCTATCACAGGCACTCCCTGCTGTCCGCTCTTCTGAACCATCTCCATTGCCGCATTTCTGTCAACTGCCACATTGATATCAGTGTAAGGTATGTTCTTTGATGCAAAATACTGTTTTGCCTTTACGCACCATGGGCAAGTCGGAGTCGAATAAACTTTTACTACTGCCATTTTTTCCTCCTATTTGTTTTCTAAATATTTTTCTGCTGAATGAGCCGCCGTTGCGCCGTCTGAAGCCGCAGTTATCACCTGTCTGAAATCCTTGACTCTAACATCTCCTGCGGCAAAGACTCCATCAATATTCGTCTTCATGTTTTCATCAGTTATTATGTATCCCTGTTCCGAAAGTTTCACCTGTTTATCCAAAAAATCAGTTATGGGATTGTATCCGATATAGACAAAGACTCCGTCAGCAGGTATCTGATACTCTTTGTTCGCTTTCCTGTCAGTCACTGTAACTGATTCCACTCTGTCATTTCCGTTTACGCTTTTAACGAGAGTGTTAAGATAAAATTTCGTATCAGAATAATTTTGTATTCTCTCCTGAAGTATCTTCTCTGCGGTCAGGTACGGAAGGTCCTGCACAAATGTTATGTCCTTCGTGAATCTCTGCATGAAGATTCCCTCTTCAATTGCGGAATTTCCCGCCCCCACAATCACTATTTTTTTGTCGCGGAAAAGCGCTCCGTCGCATGTGGCGCAGTATGATATTCCCTTTCCGTGGAATTTGTCCGCTCCGTCCGCCTTTAATTTTTTCGGACTTGCTCCTGATGCTATTATAATGCTCTTCGCTTTGACTTCGCGGGAGGATAGAATTATCTCTTTTGTATCTCCTTTAAGTTTTACTGATATTGCTTTTTCGTATGCAAACTCGGCAGAGAATCTCTTTGACTGCTCTTCCATCATCATTGCAAGCTCAATTCCGCCTACTCCGTCCTTGAATCCCGGATAATTTTCAAGATGCTCTGTTGTCGCAGACTGGCCTCCGGCTATTTTCTCTTCTATTATCAATGTCTTAAGGCGCGCTCTTCCAGCATATATTCCGGCAGTGAGGCCCGCAGGTCCGCCACCTATTATCACAAGATCGTATATTGACGACTTTACACTCTCTTCCTGCTTTTTCATCTTTAATTGCAACATATTCTCCTCACAAAATAGAATTAAGAATCTGTCTAAGATATTCTTCTTCCGGAAGAGCCCCTTCAAAGTGGTGTTTTTCATTTATAACCACGCGAGGAACTCCCTGAACTCCGTATTTGTTTGCATAATCAAAGAATGTATTTGAATCTATCATGTCTGCCTTTATATTCTCATTTGCCATTGCGAATTTATGCGCCGTTCTCACTGCGGGCGGACAGTAGGGGCATGTGTGCGTCACAAACACCTGTATATGAACAGGCTTTGAAATCGCTTTCACTGTCTCAATGAGCCCCTCATCTATCGATATGGTGTCATTGCCTATATCCACAATGTCTTCAACAAGAGAGGAAAATTCATATCCTGCAGGTATGCCGTAAAACTTCACTCCCAAATCCTTGTCAGCCATTAAAACAAGAGCCGGTCCGCGCTTCACATCGTATTTCGCGACCTCTTCCTTGTTATTTTCAAATGAAAATTCCTGAATTTGAATCTTATCGGATATTGACTTCAATTCATCAAGTATGGATTTTATGTCATTGCAGAATGTGCAGAATTCCTTCTCTTCTGTCGTAAACAAAAGTATATTAACATTTCTCTTCATTCCAGTGAATAATCCCTTCAAGTATTCCCTGTCTTCGTTTGATAAAAGCGCCATTGTCACTCCTTTTCTATACTGTTAAATATGTTTTCCTTAAGTCTCTTCTTCTCTGTTTTTGTAAGACTCTCCCTGCTCTTTTTGCAGAGAGAAAGAATTGATTCCATCTTTTTCAGTTCCCCTCTGCATTCCGGACATTCTCTGAGATGAGCTTCAATCTCTTCACAGCATTTTCCGGTCAACTCATTATCAATGTAACCGCAGAGGTTTTTTAAAATTTCCAAACATTTCTTACTTTCCTTCATTAAGCATCCTTTTTAAAAGCATTCTTGCTCTGTAAAGCCGTGTTTTGACTCCTCCTTCAGACAAATTCGCGATTTCCGAAATCTCCTTCAAAGATAATCCGTCAACATCCTTAAGCACAAGAACTTCCCTGAAGCTTTCAGGAAGTTTTTTAAGAGCGGAATTGACTCTCTCCCTTACGCCCTCTTTCTCTTTCTCTTCATAAATATCAGGTATATTTTTCTCTTCGTCAATAATGTCAAGATCAAAGAAAAGAAATCTTTTTTCTTTTCTGAATCTCTCTCTCGCCTCATTCAAAGCTATTGCCACAAGATAAGTGTAGAGAGAAGACTCTCCTTTAAATCTCGGAGCCGCCTTGAAAGCCTTCAGAAAAGTATTCTGAAGTATGTCGAGGGAATCATCTCTGTTAAGCACCATTTTATAAATGATATTGTAGAGTCTTTCAGAGTATTCTTCAACTATTTCAGAGAACGCTTCCTTGTCCTGATTTTTAAATTTTTCAATCAACTCTTTATCTATTAGACGCATAATTTTCCAAAAGGTTTCAATAAAATGCAGTAAAATATCCGTTAAGTCGTTTTTTGTACCATGAATCGCTCAGATTATCTATCACAACCCCCCTTGAAGTCGAAGCATGAATGAATTTATTGTTTCCCACAAGAATTCCGACATGGTTCGGATTATTGAAAGTGACAATATCGCCAATTGACGGATTCTTTGTCTTTTTGAATGATTTTTCCATTTCAGTCACTGTGCGCGGAATATCAATCCCGTTTCTTTTATAAATAAACTGTGTGAATCCGGAGCAGTCAAAACCTTTTGCAGAAGTGCCTCCATATTTATAAGGAGTCCCTATATATTTTTTTGCATCATTTACAATGGATTGTCTGACAGTATTAACTCTTCCTTTTGCAGAAGAGACACAGCCTGTCAAAATCAAAATTAGAATAATCACTGAATAAATTCTTTTGTTCACCAAAAAATATTATCACAACATATAATTAAAATCAATGATATAAAATATGGCGGGGTTGGCCAGATAAACGCCGTGTGCCGTGTACCGTATACCGTATGCCGTGTACCGTGAGCCTTGTGCCGTGAGCAGAAAAACAGTTAATAGTTTATAGTTTATAGTTTATGGTTAAAATGCGGGGACAAAATCAAATACATTCAATCAACACAAACAACATTTGATTTGATTCTG
>DCUY01000092.1 GCA_002327905.1 Caldifarciminota bacterium UBA2202
TTTGGAACCACCGTCCCTGAAATTAAAAAGAGTAGCTTATTTCAAAATAGGATATAAAAGGCACTCTGAAAAATTCTTCTCTTGAAGTTCCAGTAGTTCCGACCAAACCCAAGTTGAAATTAAAATAGGATTTAGGAGAATATTTCAATGCGATTCCCTCTATTGAAGAAAAATCATCAAGATTAAATACGCTAAGAACTCCTGCTTCAAATTTTTCTCCCCTGTTCAAAATAATATTTGAGAAGATATAATATTTGCCCATTAAAAATTCGCTATTTAGAAGCTTGTTTATATGCGCATTGTCGGGATACGGAGCATCAATGCCTGAAAAATTGACAAATCCTTCGCTCAGCGCATAAATTTTTTCAAAAAAAGTATAGTCGGCGCCGAGAGTAAGATACAGTCTCTTGTTTCGTTCATCAATGAACAGGTCCCCTTCAGCCCAGATTCCGGGTCCAGTGTAATCGCTTATCAGAGAGAGTCCGATTAGAACATTCTCTATGGAGTCTGAATCAAAGAGAGTCACCTTCTCTTTGAACAAGTGGGCGGAATAAAGCTTGCCTGTCATATAAGGCGAGAGATACTCTACTGACAATGCCTGTTTCGTCTTTTCATACGAATCTCCGTCCTGATATATCGCTGAAACTGTAAGATTGTCCAGAGAGTAAGAGGCGCTCATTGCATCAACTCCTGTCTTAATTGCATACACATTGAAGGGCACATTGAAGGAGAAGATATCAGCAGGAGAGTATATTTCAGAAATGCCCCATTTTAGAGGCATTTTGCCTATTTTCACATTGAAGCTGTTATAAAAAAATGAGATGTAAAGCTGGCTGACATCAATGTCATCCTTCAGCTGAATATATGAAGGAGGCACAAAGCCGATATTGGAGAGGTCAATGCCCGGGTAGGTAATCACATACTTCGCATCTCCTTTATAAAATCTTCCGTAAAACTGAGAATAGAATTTAACATATTGATTTTCATTTGAAATGGAGCCTGTCAGAGTGTGCGCTGAAAAATAATTGACTTTGTAAAAATAAAAATAATCAAAATTGTATTCGACTGCCATGTCAAATGCGAATGCTATAGCAGGAACAAGGAGAATAAAAAGTATTTTTTTCATCTCTCAAGATATGTCTTTGTGAAATATGAATTCGGTATTTTTGTTGAAAGGTCTATATGTGTGTAATTTATTTCAGTATAATCATCCCTTAAAAGCAAATCCCTCATCATAATCTTTGAAGGTATGTTTATTCCGCCAATCTCTTTGTATTCCTCAACTTCAAACTCTTTCAGGAGGCGCTTTGAAGACGAGTATATCTCCTCCCTTTTAGGCAGAAATGCATCTTTCATAACATAGCTCTTTTTCAGTTTATACGGAGCATCATCCGTCTTTGCAGTCATGGTGAGTATATAGTATAAAGAATCCTCTTCCATTTGAATAGAATAAATGTCGCGTATTTTCCTGTTTTCAGAAATATCTTCATAGGAAAAATTGCTTCCCATGAAACCTTCTTTCAGCATGTGCCCCTTTATCAGAACCGACCTTCCCGCGGCAGGTATATATAGCCACATTGCGTCATCCTTTTTAAGAAATCTGCTCTTATTGCCCTCTGTAGATTCGAGTATCTCCACAAGCACATTATTTTCATTCTTAATGTACATCTTCATCTGCATTGTCCTGATTCCGTCTCCGGTCTTTATATTCATTGACGCAAGATAAATAATATTGTCATGCGTCATGTTTTTCTCCATTCTCTCCATCACCTCATCAACTGTCATTGAAGATGCGGATGTGAATATAAATGCAAGCATCAAAAGAAAAATTGTTTTTTTCATTTTACCCCCGTAATATTTCTGCAGGATTGGCTTTCTTGATTCTGTTGAGAACAAAAAGAGAGGATATGATTGAGGATATTATACCCATTAAGAATCCTACTATATTTGTAGTCCACGACATTACAGGATAAATCACAGGCGTTATAGGAAGCTCCACGGATTTCATTGCCGCTGAGTAGTCGAATCCGTAATGAGCTCCGAGTAAAATTGCGATTACTCCGACAACAAGCCCGAGAAAAGAGCCGAAGACTCCGATTATAAGAGCTTCATAGAAAAATATCAGATATACACTGCCTGATTTCAAACCCAATGCCTTCATCATTCCGATTTCTTTAAGTCTTTCATATAAAGACATCACCATAGTATTGACAATTGCTATGGAAGCGAGAAAAAATATCACCAGTGCGACAATGAACATCACGCTTGTTCCGACTTTTAGCGCCTGAAGCATAGACCCGTCGCTCTCCCAGTGAATCATGCTGTATCCGCTCTCCTTGAATTTTTTCTCCATCTCATAATAAACATTCTTCGATTTATTTATGTCCTTCGTATAAACAAGAACCTCAGACGCCTTATTGTGTCCGATGCAAAGAATGGTCTGCGCATCCTCAATATGCAGAAAGACCATGTATGACGATATATACTCTATTCCGGTGTCATAAAATTCCTTTGCCACAAGAGATATTCCGTTTATATACCCGTACGCTGTCTGTGTTATGAGAACTAAAGTGTCTCCCTCTTTTATATTCTGCTTCTCGGCAAATCTCTTTGATATTATTATCTCTCCCTTCTTGAGAGTAGTTCCCTTCAAAATTGCAAAATCCTTCTCTCTCTCAGGAAGAACCGCAAATCCCATCATTCCATCGACTTCATTGTCTCCTTTTGCTATGAGTGTTCCGAATTTGATTCTGGGCCTGATAAGGGTTATATCACTAATGTCTTTAATCTCTCTTTCAATGTATTCATAATCAACAGTCATATTGACAGGCATCAGACGCTCCTTATCTTTATACTCTTTTGAAGTCACTCTTATATGCCCTGTCTGCATGTCTGTTACATTCTGAATGATCGGCACGAACTCTCCGTCAATAAATGATTTTCCGAAAATCGTAGCCGCGACTGCAATCATTATTCCTGTTGCAGTAAGAATTGTGCGTCTGTGATTTCTGAATATATTTTTAAATGACAGAGCCAGAATAAATTTCATTTCAGTGTCCTTATTATATTCTCTTTTACCACTCTGTACGCAGGATAGAATGAAGCGGCTATGCCTATTATTAAGCCGAACAATCCTGCCTTGAATGTTATCATAAGATCAAAGCTTCCCCTGAAAAGAGATCTTATCGGATACCCTATATCAATGTCTTTTATATAATTTCCCATGTCCATTCCTATAAAAGAAATGTAAGCCATCAATGCTGTTCCTATCAGCATTCCTATGATTGAAGCCAATATGCCCATTGAAGCTCCCTCGAAAACGAACATCTTCACAAGAGTCGCATTGGAAGCCCCCATGGCGCGCATAGTGCCTATCTCCTTCATTCTCTCATAAACTGAAAGAAGAATCGTATTTGCTATTCCGACTCCTCCGATTATTAAGACTATGAAGATTATAATTGATGATGAATATTTTTTTGCAGAATCTATTGCGATTATGTCCACTGCCATATC
>DCUY01000067.1 GCA_002327905.1 Caldifarciminota bacterium UBA2202
GTGATGACGTCCTCATTCGCTTTGTCTTACGGCACATGGCGCCTTTAATCTGGCGGCAAGAAACGTAGCTTATTTACAAGTTGCGGGTTTAAAATGCAAAGATAAGAAAAGAGCGGCGGGGGAAAATGGAAACAGGGGGTATATAAAAAAAAACCCGGTTGGAAGCGAGGCCAACCGGTTAGGGAGGGAATATGAGATTGGTATTTACGAACAATATAATGATATTTTCTTTTTTGTCAATACATTATGCAGATTATTTTTTTAAAATCCTATAAGTATCGGTATTTCCGCATATTTTTTGTCAAATAATATTCGTTACAATTTTCACTAATTTGAGCCATTCCAAATTAAACCTGTAACTCCTGAAAAATGCGTCACTTATATTCTTGCGCAGATTATTTGCGAAGATTTTCCTTTGAAATAACCTGATTTAAGGTTTTTCCACCGGTTGTTTCGGTTATGTAAACTATGAAAGAGTATATGTTTATAATCGGAATAAATGCAAGCCATTCAATTGTCCTTCCCTTTGTCTTGTCCATCATATTCGCAGTCTTCCATCCCAGGGTTCCTATGCAGAAACTTGAAATGTCCTTTCCTTTTTCATATCCGATATATCCAAAATACATGTGCACCACGAACCATGCTATTTGTCCGATTACCGGAATTATGATTGCAAGATTCAAAAGGTCTTCAAGATACACATTTACATTCTCCTGATTTGAAAGATATCCCATCCTCACATCAAATACTCCCAAAAGGCAGGGAACAATTCCTCCGTTCTGTTTGTCGACTTTGAAAACCGGCTTTTTTTCTTCGGCATATACAAGAGTCGCCAACATTGAAATTATCAGTAATGCAATAATGATTTTTTTTGCCATATTTTCTCCTTCTGATTTTTTTATTAATTGTATTTGTTTTAATTAAAATTGCAATAGCAATATTTTGTCAATTAATCAGCCTCAAAATTCAAGCTGAAGTTCAAGATTTCACTTGACAAAAAGAGACCTTTTTTATATAATGATAAATTCATTATTTCTTGGGCCGTTAGCTCAGTCGGCAGAGCATCTCATTTTTAATGAGAGGGTCACTGGTTCGAATCCAGTACGGCTCAAACTTAAAACAGGAGATATATGGAATCTCGGCTCTTTACAGAACTGTCAGGCGATGAGATAAAAAAAATTCTTTCTTATATGGAGATCAGGCATTATGATCCCATGTCCTTCATTTTCAAAGAAGGCGAAGAGGGAAATGAAATGTACCTTATCGAAAAGGGAGAGGTCGAGGTTTTTATTGAAAGAAAGGAGAAGCGGATTCCTCTTGCGAAACTCACTCATGGAGATTTCTTCGGAGAGATGGGAATACTGAGGAACAATACGCGCTCCGCTTCAATACAAGCTTTGGACAATGTCTCTCTTTTTATACTCACTCGCTCGGACATAGCCGCTATCACTGAGCGCTCAGGAGACCTTGCGGCGAAGTTCCTTCTGAATCTCTCTGAGGTTCTTGCGGAAAGGATAGCATCAACAAATAAAGAAGTTGAAAACTGGTTTTTAATCAATGACGCGCTTGTTGAGAATGAACAGTTCAGACACCTTTATTTTAAAACACATAAGAAATAAGTGTCTCCATCGTCCAGTGGTCAGGACACAGCCCTTTCAAGGCTGCGACACGGGTTCGACTCCCGTTGGAGACGTTTTACGGGCGGTTAGCTCAGTTGGTTAGAGTACNNGCAGGGGGTCACTGGTTCGAATCCAGTACCGCCCACCATTAAATTAGAATATGATTACGATAAACAATAAAAGCATCGAGTACAAAGAAAACAAGATTCTCTTTGACTATATCAAAGAGGATGCCGAGTTTTCAAAACAAAAATTCCTCATCAGCGGAGTTGATAATATTTTATATGACCTGAAGCTCACTCCTATTAAGGATAATAATATTATATGGCTTTATGATTTCTCATCCGAACGGGGAAGAGATGCTTATTGGCATTCCACATCTCACATACTCGCAATGGCTATGAAAGTGTGGTTCAAGAAGAATCACGGAGGAGATGAAAAAGTAAAACTCGCAATAGGGCCTTCCATTGAAAATGGATTTTATTATGATTTTGATTTAGGGGGAACGGCTTTCAAGGAAGAGAACCTTTCGGAAATTGAGAGTATAATGAAGGATTTGATTGAAGAGAATATTCCTTTTGTAAAGAGTGTTTTGACGCGCGAAGAGATTCTCGAGAAATACAAAAAGAGCAATGAGAAATTCAAAATTGAAATAATAGAGCAGTATAAAGATGAGAAGGAATTTGCAATATATTCAAATTATTCCAAAAAATATGAAATGGAATTCTTCGATATGTGCAGAGGGCCCCACATTCCTTCAACAGGATATGTTAAGGCATTTAAGCTTCTCTCTCTTGCGGGAGCATATTGGCGCGGAGACGAAAATAAGGACATGCTTGCAAGAATATATGGAATTTCATTCCCTGACAAACAGATGGTCAAAGATTATGTCGAGAAGATTGAAGAGGCGAAGAAGCGCGACCACAGAGTTTTGGGAAAGAAGCTTGAAATATTTTCGATTTTTGAAGAGACAGGGTCAGGCCTTGTATATTGGCATCCGCACGGTGGAATGCTGAGAGACATAATAGAGAGATTCTGGAAGGATGAGCATTTAAAGCGCGGATACGACCTTGTAGTGACTCCTCATATAGCGAGAGCAGAGCTTTGGAAGACAAGCGGACATTATGATTTTTATAAAGAGAATATGTACATCTTCAAAATTGATGAAGAAGAGTATGTTTTAAAGCCGATGAATTGCCCGGGACATGTAATGATTTACAAAACTAAAATTCATTCTTACAGAGACCTGCCTGTTAAATACGCTGAGCTTGGAACAGTTTACAGATATGAGAGAAGCGGAGCTTTGCACGGGCTTTTAAGGGTAAGAGGATTCACGCAGGATGACGGACATGTGTTCTGCACTCCTTCACAGCTTCCTGAGGAGGTTGAAAAGGTCTTTGATTTTGCTGTATTCATGATTGAAAAATTCGGATATAAAAAATATTCAGTCGAACTCTCCATGCGCGACCCGAAGAATCCCGCCAAATATGCGGGAACTGCGGAAGAGTGGGATGTTGCCCAGAAAGTATTGAAAGACATTCTTATAAAGAAGAATATTTCTTTTGTTGAGATGCCGGGAGAGGCAGTGTTCTACGGACCTAAGATTGACATTAAACTTCAGGATGCCTTAGGAAGGGAATGGCAGGGTCCGACTGTGCAGTTTGACTTCAATCTCCCCCGCAGATTCAATGTCACATACATAGGCGATGACAATAAAGAGCATTTTGTCTATATGGTGCACAGAGCCCTTTTGGGCTCCATTGAAAGATTCATAGGCGGACTGATAGAGAATTACGCTGGAAAGTTCCCGCTCTGGCTCTCCCCTGTCCAAGTCGCCATTCTGAGCGTCACTGACGAGACAGTTGACTATTCCAAAGAAATCTGTACAATATTAAAGGAAAATAACATTCGTGTGACAGAAGATTACAGGAATGAAAAAATAGGTTATAAAATCCGCGAAGCGGAGAATAACCAAACGCCCTACATGCTCATCCTCGGCAAAAAAGAGAAGGATGAGAAGATTTTAAGCATCAGAAAAAAGGGCGAAGGTGACATAGGTCATTTGAGCGCGGAAGAGTTTTTGAAACTCTTCAAAGATTCGCTCAACAACTAAGAAGAAGCAGACTGCCGCTTCTCGCCTTTAGCTGACGCAAAAAGGCCAAATAGAAAGAGAAGTATGGTGGTTTGTGCCACTTTTTTTATTTTTTAAAGGAGGTGTACTTATTAACGCAAAGAGTGTGCGTATCAACAATCAGATCAGAGCCCACGAAGTGAGGCTCTTGGGAGAAGAAGGCAACCAGCTCGGTCTTGTCAATGTTGACACGGCATTGAAAATGGCTCAGGAAGCTCAGCTTGACCTTGTGGAGATAGCTCCGAATGCAGTGCCGCCGGTTGTCAGAATAATGGACTTCGGAAAGTATATGTATGAAATGACTAAGAAAGAGAAGACAGCAAAGAAGAAACAGCATCAGACCGAACTTAAGGAAATACAGATTAGACCGAATATCTTCGAACATGATCTCGAAATCAAGCTTGATCAGGCACGCAAATTCTTCGAAAAGAAGCACAAAGTGAAATTTGTCGTGAGATTTCGCGGAAGAGAGAGCCAGCATTCCGAAGACGGAATGAAGCTTCTTGTGGCAATAAAAGAAAACTTAAGTGACATAGCCGCTCCCGATACGGAGCCAAGGATCGAAGGAAGAAGGATATTTCAGATCTTCACATTCGTAAAAGGCGGCGCAACAAAGAAAAAGACAAATAACGAGGAGGATAAAGATGCCGAAACGCAAAACAAAAAAAACAGCAGCGAAAAGATTTAAAATAACCGGAACAGGAAAAGTGAAAAGGAGCAAAGCGTATAAATCGCATATTCTCACTACAAAGACCCATAAGAGAAAGAGGGGCCTGAGAAAAGCCGGTTTGGTCAGCAAGACACAAAGCAAGACTATTAAAGAATTGCTTCAAGCATAAACAGGAGGAACTATGCCAAGAGTAAAAGGTTCAGTGCAGACAAGGGCTAAAAGGAAAAAGTGGATAGGAAGAGCGAAAGGCTCATACGGAAAAAAGTCAAATTGCTATAAATCAGCCCGTTCCGCAGCCACAAAGGCGCTTGTTTACGCATTCAGAGACAGAAAGAAAAAGAAGAGCGAATTCAGGGCATTGTGGATTACAAGAATAAACATAGCATGCAGAGAGCATGACATTTCCTATTCAAAATTCGTCAATGGCCTCAAAAAAGCCAATGTTCTTCTGGACAGAAAACAATTGTCGGAAATAGCAATACATCAGCCAGATGCGTTCAAACAACTCGTTGAAATCAGCAGGACTGTTTAGTTTACTGATTCTGCTTGCTCTGAACGGCTGCTTTGACTCTAAACAGAAAGGACTGTCATTCACTCCAATGCCTCTTTTGAAAGGGCAGTATGTGGAGTATGTAAAGGATTCCATTCCCTATGATTCCTTCCATGTGAGATTTTCAATCTTAAATCTCAATCAGGAGGGAATGCTTCTCGAGACCGACTATGTTTCGTCCGAAGAGACATTGAAGGTGAAGACATTCCACCATTTGGAGAAGAATTATCTTATTGACACTTTCGTTGTACAGTTCAACAGCGAGGTTCCATTCAAATTCATTCCGCAGAATGGGAATTTCATATTTGAATCCCCAATCTCAAACTTGTTCATGTGGGCTGAGCAGATAGACACCACAGACTGGAAGACGATAATAATAAATAATAAGCAGTATAATGTGTTTATAACATCTGTGAATGAGGACACCATACTCTATTGCTCCGAAATACCGATTTTCAACATAGCGAGAATGTTCGTCAACAACGAACATCTTCATGTGAACAATTACGGAAACAAGGGAGCATTGTCAATGTTTACAAATGATGCTGAAAAAGTCATAGCGGGAAGCGAGCTGCCCGAGAGTTTTAAGAAATATCTTAACCTTGACAATTTGTAAAAATGATTTACTATTAATACGGAGGTATTATGGCAGATTTTTTGGAAAAGCTTGAAAAGATAAACCAACATGTTTCACAGCTCAAAGACAGGATTATAAAGCTTGAGTCCGAAAATGAAGATTTGAAGAAAGCCATTGCCTCAAAAGAAAAAAATGACGAGTTTGCAATTAAGAAACTCGAGGAACTTCTCGAAAAAGTAAAGGATCTTTGATTTATCGGGATGTTTAAACTATGAACGAGAAAAAGGAAATTAAAGAAATAACACTGCATGTCTTCGGAAAGGATTTCTTCATCCAGACTGACATGGATGAGGATTATACAAGAAGCATTGCCAAACATCTTTCCGATGAGATGAAGAGTATCGCAAGGAATGCCGGCGCCGAAAAGTACGAGAAAATAGCTGTAATTGCGGCAATGAACATCATTGACAAGTACTTTGCGCTGGAAAAACAGTACAAGGACATGGAAGAGCGTCTAAGCGATATTTTGGACAAGATAAAATAGTTTATACTACATCCCTGCATCATTCGTGATGACGGCGTTTGCTGAACCAACACCTTAATTAAGGGAATCGGAGTTCGCCTTTCGCATTGGAATCTCTTTTAGAGGTTACAGAAAGAAGCCGACAGATTCCCACTTCATTTTTAAGGGATCAAGCAAATCTATCACACGGTGAAAGCGGGGATTTTTTTTGAAGGAGATTTTATGAACATACAGATTTGGATTATGATTGCGATTTTGGTGACAAT
Organism: Caldifarciminota bacterium UBA2202; assembly: GCA_002327905.1. Taxonomy (GTDB): domain Bacteria; phylum Hydrothermota; class 32-111; order 32-111; family 32-111; genus UBA2202. The sequence continues at coordinate 6,337 of DCUY01000067.1, forward strand.
AATTCTGGGGATTCTGGGATATGTTATTGGATATATTCTCGGAAAGAAATCCATAACCGTAAAGCTTAAGGAGGCTGAAGAAAAGTCAGCCAAGATTATGGAAGAATCCAAGAGAGAGGCAGAGGCCTTAAAAAGAGTCTCTCTCCTCGAGACAAAGGAAGAGATCGCAAAGAAACAGGAGACCTATGAGAAGCAGATGCGCGACAAGAGAAGCGAGCTGAGAAATGCAGAGCAGGCATTTGAAGAGAAAGACAAGAATTTTGAAAAAAAGAATGAAATGGTGAGGAAGAAAGAGACTTCCCTTCTGCAGAGGGAGAGGGAGCTCATACTGAAAGAGAAGACGATTAAAGCGAAGAATGACCGCCTCACAAAATTATTTGAAGATGAGAATAAGAAGCTTGAACAGATAGCACAGCTTTCAAAAGACGAGGCAATCAAAATTCTAATGATGAATCTTGAGACAGAGGCGAAGCTTCACGCCGCAAACATGATTAAGCAGATAAAGGAAGACGCGCTTCAAAAGGCGTCAAAAGAGGCGAAAGAAATAGTGACACTCGCTATACAACGTTCAGCCACAGACCATGTTGTGGAATCGACAGTGTCAGTAGTCTCTCTCCCTTCTGATGAAATGAAGGGCAGAATAATCGGAAGAGAGGGAAGAAACATACGCACATTTGAAAATGCAACGGGAGTCGAAGTTATAATAGACGATACTCCGGATGCAGTGACAATATCCGGATTTGACCCCATAAGAAGAGAGATAGCTCGTTTGTCTCTCTCCAAGCTTGTCTCTGACGGAAGAATACATCCTACAAGAATTGAAGAGGTCGTAAAGAAGACGCAGGAGCAGATGGAGGAGACAATAAAGAACATAGGAGAGGAAACTCTTGTGGAGCTAAATATTTCCAATATGCATCCCGATCTTGTGAAAATGCTCGGCAGACTCAAGTACCGCACGAGCTACGGACAGAATGTTCTCCAGCATTCCAAAGAGGTCGCATACCTCGCAAAGATGATGGCTGACGAGCTTGAGATAGAGAATGCACATCTTGCAAAGAGAGCAGGGCTTCTGCATGACATAGGAAAGGCTGTCGACCAGAATTTTGAAGGAACCCACACAAAGATAGGAAGCGAACTTGCGAAAAAATTCGGAGAGACCGACATAGTTATCAATTCAATAGAGAGTCATCACGAAGATGTTCAGGCGGAATCACTCGTAGCCATACTCGTTGCAGCTGCCGATTCAATTTCAGGTGCAAGACCGGGAGCGAGAAGAGAGACTCTTGTGGCATACATAGAGAGGCTTGAAAATCTTGAAGAGATAGCAAACGGATTCAACGGAGTGGAGAAGGCATACGCCATTCAGGCAGGAAGAGAGGTAAGAGTCATAGCGGTGCCTGAAGAGATATCCGATGCGGAGGCTGACGAACTCTCACAGCAGATAGCAAGAAAAATCGAGCAGGAGCTTAAATATCCGGGCCAGATAAAAGTCACTGTGGTAAGGGAGACAAGGGCTATAGACTATGCAAAATAATCTGAAGATCCTCTTCATAGGAGATATTATCGGAAAGACCGGGCGAAATGCTCTTTCAAGAGAGATGAAATTTTTAAAGGAGAATTATTCTCCTGATTTGATAATTGCAAACGGAGAGAATCTCGCAGGCGGTTTCGGAATGACAGGTTCAACCACAGAGGCCGTATTCGCATCAGGAGTGAATATACTGACGAGTGGAAACCATATTTGGGACAATAAAGAGTATGCCTTCCTTTTGAGGGATGAAAGGATACTCCGCCCCCTAAATTACAATCCATCCCTCCCCGGAAAGGGATACGGAATATACAGAATCAATGATATGGATGTGTGCGTTGCAAACCTGTGCGGAAGAATCTTCATGCAACCATTGGACTGCCCTTTCAGAAAGATGGACGAGCTTCTGCAGAATATCAAGACAAAAATCATTATAGTTGATTTCCATGCTGAAGCGACTGCTGAAAAACAGGCATTCGCATTCTATCTCGACGGAAGAGTGAGCGCTGTAATAGGCACTCACACTCACTGTCAGACTGCAGATGAGAGAATACTTAGAAACGGAACCGCATTCATCACTGATGCCGGAATGACCGGAAGCATTGAATCAATAATAGGATTCGAGCCTGAAGGCGCGATAAGACGCACTCTCCTTCAGGTGCCTCAAAGATTTGAAGTGGCAAAAGAGAATGCCGCTGTCAATGCTATTTTCCTTGAAATAGACCCTTCAACAGGAAAAACCTTATCATTGGAGAGGATTTTCAAGTATGTCAAGGATTGACGGGAATTCCATTTCCAATTTAATGATGGAGTCTTTAAGACCCGACATTGAGAGAATGAAACCGTCAATAGCAGTGTTGTATGCAGGAGAGGACCCGTCCGCACTCTCCTATATAAAATCAAAGGTGAAGAAGGGAGACAAATTCGGAATAAAAATAAATCTTGTAAATATGAAATCCGATGTGTCTGAAAAAGATTTTTTGTTTAAATTGGATTCTTTGTCGAAAGATCCTTCAATTGACGGAATTATCGTGGAGAAGCCTCTTCCTTTGCAGATCGACATAAAGAGAGTCTCTGAAAGAATCAATCCCGCAAAGGATATTGACTGCATGAATTCTCAAAACAACGGCAGACTGATAACGGATGATTTCATTATAGCTCCCTCAACTGCTATGGCTGTCATAAATATTCTAAAATTTTCATCAATAAAATATGAAGGGAGCAGAGTGGCGATTTTAGGCAGATCTGAAATAGTGGGCAAGCCTCTTTCAATGCTCTTTCTTTCCAAACAGTGCGGCAATGCGACTGTGACGGTTCTTCACTCAAAGAGCCGCAATATTGAAGAGGAGACAAAGAGGGCTGACATAATAGTCGCGGCATTGGGAAAGCCTAATTTTATAAAGAAAGAATATATCGGAGGAAACTCCCCTGTTCTTGTGGATGTGGGGATAAATTATTTCAACGGAGCCCTTACGGGCGACATTGACAAAGAATGTTATGAGCTTGCATCTGCATACACTCCTGTCCCCGGAGGCGTAGGACCCGTGACAGCGGCAACATTATTTGAGAACCTTATAAAACTGAAGAAGCATTATGCGTGAAAATGTTTTGACTGTCACTCAGCTGACAAGGCGGATAAAAGAGAGTCTTGAAGCATCTCTCCCCTCAAGCATAACAGTCACAGGCGAAATTTCAAATTGGACAAAGAGCAGTAGCGGTCACACATATTTTTCTCTAAAGGACGATAAGGCATTGATAAAATGCGCAGTATGGAGAAGCACCCAGCTCAAGAGAGATTTCAAAGACGGAGACAAAGTCATACTGACAGGGCATATATCCCTTTATGAACCGCAGGGAACATACCAGATAATTGTGCGCACAATTGAAGAATCAGGTCAGGGCGAATTGTTTAAAAAATTCCTTGAAATAAAAGAGAAGCTTGAAAAAGAAGGACTTTTCGATTCTTCGAAGAAGAAGTCTCTTCCTGCATATCCAATGTCAATTGGAATAATAACGAGCCCGACAGGATCAGTGATAAAGGATATTGAGAATGTTTTGAAAAGAAGAGCCCCGTATGTAAAAAAATATCTTTACTCTGCATCTGTGCAGGGAAAGGGAAGCGCGGAGAGCATTATTTCAGGAATAGAATATTTCAATAAGAAAAAAATCGTGGATCTTATAATAATAGCGAGAGGCGGAGGTTCTTTGGAGGACCTTTGGGCTTTCAATGACGAAAATCTGGCTTATGCGATTTCCGGGTCACAAATCCCAGTAATCTCTGCTGTAGGCCATGAAACTGATTTTACAATAGCTGATTTCTCTGCATCCGTGAGAGCCCCCACTCCGTCGGCAGCGGCGGAGATATCAGTAAAAGATGTAAAAGATATTTTAATATTTCTTGAAACTTCGAAAAGAGAGATGCGTTCTTCAATAAAGCATGATTCTTCCCTATTAAGACAGCGCATGTCGCAATTGAAGCAGAGTTTTTACATATCTGCTATGGCTCCGATAAACAGGAAGCGCGACACTGTCTCTTTTCTGCTGAAAGATATGGAGGATTCCGTTAATTTAAAGATGCAGAGAGCAAAGGATTTTGTCTCAGGACGCAAATTGCTTATGGAGAGAGCTAATCCTGCAAATCTGATTGAGAAGAACCGCTTTAATCTGAATTCACTGAAAGCTTTAATATCAGTCAATGCAAACTCGCTTCTTAACTCAGTAAAAAATTCCGTGGATGTGAAGAAACACACTCTTGAGGCATTAAATCCGGCAAATGTAATGAACAGAGGATACGCCCTCGTATATAGAGAGAGCGGAGAAGTGGTGACTGACAAAGCAACGGTAAAAGTAAATCAAAATCTGAAAATCGCATTAAGGGACGGCTCGTTCCGCTCCAAAGTAACAAGTATCAAGGAGGAATGATGAAAGAGGATAAACTTGAAGACAAGATAAAGGAGATTGAAAATATTGTGAAGGAACTTAAAAGCGAGAATACGGATATAGGAAAATCAATAGAGATGTATGAGAGAGGCATTAAGCTCATCAAAGAGGCTGAGGCTATAATCTCGACTTATGAAGAGAGAATAAAAAATATTCTTGAGGAGAAAAATGATACAAAAGAATCTTGATTTTGTTTTATCCGAAAAGAAGAAAAAAATAGACAAAGCTCTGACAAGAGTGCTAACAAAGAAAAAAGGATTCAACAAACCTCTTTATGATGCAATGCTGTACTCTGTTTCAGCTGGGGGAAAACGGTTAAGACCTGCCATTATGCTTCTTGTGGGAGGCGACCTATTTAATATGGACAAACATGAGGGTCTTATGCAGACTGCCTGTTCCATTGAGATGATTCACACATACTCTCTTATACACGACGACCTTCCCTCAATGGATGATGACGATTTCAGAAGAGGGCTTCCCACTCTTCATAAAAAGTATGATGAATCAGTGGCTATCCTTGCCGGAGACGCTCTTTTTTCTCTTGCGATAGAGACATTTGCTAAAGCTGAAGGATTCAAGGATAAAGACAAGTTAAAAGGACTCTCTTTTTTGCTTGAGAACGTAGGAACGGAAGGAATGGTTGCAGGACAGTATGTCGATACTAAAATTGATAATTACAAGAGAAATTCTCTTGTTCTGAAATATATACATTTAAAAAAGACTGCGGCAATGATATCAGCATCATTTGCGCTTCCGGCTCTTTTAAGCGGAGCAAAGAATGCCTGTTTTGAGAGGCTTGCAAAGCTGGGAACATCAGCGGGTTTATTGTTTCAGATTGCGGATGACATAATAGATGTAACACAGTCTTCTGAAGTTCTCGGAAAAACCGCAGGCAAAGACTTGAAGCAGAACAAGCTCACATTTGTATCTCTCTACGGACTCGAGAAGGCAAAACGGATGGCAGTCAAAGAGGCGCAGACTGCTCGCAGACTGTCGGATGAAATAAATTTCAATACCCCATATATACCTGAACTAATTGAATATTTCCACAAAAGGATTAAATAATGGAGACAGTTAAAATTCTCGCACTGACAATGTTGAGCGGAACAATAGCTCAATCGATCAAGGTCTTTACATACTTTCTTCAGCATAAAAAATTCAATCTGAAAAGATTTTTTGAAACCGGGGGAATGCCGAGCTCGCACGCTTCTACAGCGGCGACTCTCACATTCTCTCTTGGCTTCTGGACAGGATTCAATTCACCCATTTTCGCCTGCGCCGCATTCTTCGCCTTTGTCATAATGTATGATGCCGCAGGATTGAGAAGGGCCGCAGGAAAACAGGCCGCAGTTATAAACAAAATGATTGAAGAATTCAAGAATACTCACCAGTTTAAAGAGGAGAGGCTAATGGAGCTTCTCGGACACACTCCGCTTGAAGTATTCTTAGGCGCTCTGCTTGGCATTGTAATATCAGTTCTCTTTAAGTGAGGAAGAATGGATAAAATTCTCGACAGAGTCAATTTCCCGAAAGATATAAAAGAACTCTCTATAAATCAATTATATCAGCTTGCAAGCGAGATAAGGTATTTCATTATTGAGAACACCTCCAAGACTGGAGGCCATGTTGCGCCCTCTCTCGGTGCTGTGGAGCTGATTCTTGCAATGCATTATGTCTTTGATGCGCCGCGCGACAAAATGATATTCGATGTCGGTCATCAATCATACGCGCATAAAATAATCACAGGAAGAAAAGAGAGATTCGGAACTCTCCGCACATTCAACGGAATAAGCGGATTCAACAATATTTTCGAAAGCGAATATGATGTTCTGACTGTAGGCCATGCGGGAACATCTCTCTCTGCGGCATTGGGAATAGCAGTTGCAAGGGATTTGAATAAAGATGATTTTCAGATTATATCTGTTATAGGAGACGGCTCTATGACAAACGGACTTGTTTATGAAGCCCTTAACAATTTAGCGCATTACAGAAGCAAAATGATAATAATACTCAATGACAATAATATGTCCATCTCCGAAAATGTGGGTGGAATATCCCAGTATCTGAATAAACTTCAAACTGGTCCTGTTTACACAACAATAAAGAAGGACATGTGGGAGCTCATGGGAAGACTTCCGGACAAGATGGGGCATAAGACAAGAGACCTTGCCAGAAGAGTCAAAGAGTCCCTTAAGAATTTCTTCATTCCGACAATATTCTTTGAAGAGTTCGGACTTCGGTATCTGGGTCCGCTCAACGGACATAATCTGGAGGAATTGATTTCCACTTTGAAATACGCCAAGAATTATGACGGACCGATTCTCATACACGCAATCACGCAGAAAGGAAGAGGATATATACATGCGGAGAATGACCCGACGAAATTTCACGGACTCGGGAAATTCAATAAAGAGACAGGAAAGACCGAAGTATCGGAAAATGCAAAAGTGAAATATACAGATGTCTTCGGAAAGACGCTTGTAGAGCTTGCGAAGGAGAATGATAAAGTAGTGGCAATAACTGCGGCAATGCCCGATGGAACAGGATTGTCATACTTCAGAGATGAAATAAACGAAAGATTCTTCGATGTGGGAATTGCAGAGAGCCATGCTGTTGTGTTTGCGGCGGGTTTGTCCCTAACAGGAAAGAAACCTGTCTGCGCAATCTACTCGACATTCCTTCAGAGGTCGTATGACCAGTTGATTCACGATGCTTCGCTTATGAAAAGAAATATATTCTTTGTCCTCGACAGAGCAGGCATAGTGGGCGATGACGGACCCACGCACCACGGGCTATTCGATATTTCATATCTTAGAACCGTGCCTGATATGGTGATAATGTCGCCGAAGGATGAGGACGAACTCAGAAGCATGATAAAACTCGGACTTGATTACAATGACGGACCAATAGCTTTGAGATATCCGAGAGGAGAAGGTTTGGGAATAGATATTTCAGGAAAAATAAAGGATATAAAACTCGGTGAGTCTGAAATTCTGATACGCGGAGAGAGGCTAATAATCTCTGCAATAGGCAATATGGTTTATCCTGCAATGAAGGCGGCTGAGATAATCAAAGAGAAATTCGGATTTATTCCGTCTGTTATTAATGCACGATTTGTCAAACCTTTGGATATTGATACTGTCATCTCTCTTGAAAATAATCATACTGATATTTTGACTGTTGAGGAGAATATCCTGTCTGGAGGATACGGCGAGTATCTCTCAAGACTTCTTACGGAAAGGGGCTCAAAACTCAATGTCAGCAGTCTGGGAGTGGATGATGTGTTTGTTGAAGCCGGAAGTCAAAGTCTGTTGAGAGAGAGAATCGGATTGGACGCAAATGGTATAGCCAAAAGAGCAGGAGAATTGTTGAAATGAACATTTTATCAAAATTGTTTCCATCGTACAATCAGAGAAAAGTAAATGACCTGAAGAAGATAGTTGTTGAAATCAACAGCAAATATGAAGATCTTCTTTCAAAGCAGGATGTCAATCCTTCGGCGATGACTTTGGAATTTAAGGAGAGACTGAAAAACGGAGAGACTCCTGATGACATAATAATGGATGCTTTCGCTTTGGTTAAGTTTGTAATGAAGAGACTGAGCGATGAAAAATATGAATATGAAGAATCTGATATGAAATTCCGCTGGGAGATGGTACCCTATGATGTTCAGATAGCCGGTTCATTGTCTCTTCACTACGGCAATATTGTGGAAATGGCAACAGGAGAGGGAAAGACCCTTGTGGCAGTCATGCCTCTTTATCTGAATTCACTTACAGGAGACGGCTCCTGCCTCGTAACAGTCAATGATTATCTTGCGCGCAGAGACAGGGCGTGGATGAAGCCTGTTTATGACAAACTCGGAGTGACTGTCGGCATAATTCAAATGGGAATGGACCCTCCTGAAAGAAGATTTAATTACAACTGCGATATAACCTATGTGACAAACAATGAGTTCGGATTTGATTATTTGAGAGACAATATGGCTTATCAGAAATCCGAAAAAGTCCACAGGGATATGTTCAATTTTGCGATAATCGACGAAGTTGACTCTGTGCTTATAGATGAGGCGCGCACTCCTCTTATCATTTCAGGAATGCCTCTTGGAGGTTCGGATGAAAAACGCACTGAAATGCAGTATAAGTCGCTCTCTTCATCTGTCAATCAATTTGTCAGGAGCCAAAAAGAGATAATCAAGAATATTTATGATAAATCAAAGAGACTGTATGATGAAGGCAAATATGACGAAGCTGTTGTGGGATTTCTTACTGTCAAGCGCGGATTTCCGAAAATGAAAGAGATTGTCGCCACAATGCAGAATGCTGAGATTCTCTCCAAAATGGAGAGAATGGAGAATGTGCTTATCAGGGATAAGATGATACACACTCTTGATGCGGAGCTTTTGTATTCAATTGAGGAGAAGAGTAGCGCAGTTACTATAACGGACAAGGGAGAGGATTACTTTGAAAAAGTGCATTCCGATGAAAACTTTTTCTCCACTCCGGAGCTTTCAATAGAGTTTAAAAAAATTGAAGATGAGACAGAGGATATTGAGGAGAGAGCCAAGAGAAAAGCTGAAATCATGCAGAATTACGCTGAAAGGTCAGAGTATATTCATGCTCTGCATCAGCTTTTGAAAGCGCACACTCTCTTTGAGAGAGATGTCGAATACATAGTTCAGAGCGGAAAGATAGTGATAGTCGACGAACATACAGGAAGATTGATGCCTAGCAGGAGATTCTCCGAAGGGCTTCACTCTGCAATAGAGGCAAAGGAGAATGTGTCTATACAGGAAGAGACAAAGACTCTTGCCACCATAACTCTTCAGAATCTTTTCAGAATGTTTTCCAAATTGTCAGGCATGACAGGAACTGCCGAAACAGAGGCGTCAGAATTCATGCATATATACAAACTGCCTGTCACTGTCATACCGACAAACAGACCTGTCATAAGAAATGATTCCAATGACCTTCTGTTCATAAGGAAGGAAGAAAAGATAAAACACATAGTTGAAAAAATAGTAAAACTTCATAATGCGGGAGTGCCGCTTCTTGTGGGAACAGCATCGGTTCAGTCAAGCGAATACCTTGATTCCACTTTGAAATTAAAAAAGGACATGGCTGGAAAACCGATAAAATACAACATACTCAATGCGAGGCATCATGAGCAGGAGGCGAGGATAATCTCCGAAGCAGGAATGCAGGGGGCTATTACGATTGCCACAAACATGGCGGGAAGAGGAACGGACATTAAGCTCGGAAGCACCATAGAGATGCTTCCTGAAAGAAGCGCTCTTATACAGTCGCTTCATGTGAAGAATAATTTGAAAAAGAAAGCCGCTGTTATTTTGGAAGATAAAAAGAGCATGGAATTCATAACATACCTTTTAGAGAATGATTCATACCTGAAAGAGAAGTCAATCTATTTCAAAACAGGCTTGGAGGGCGGAGATGATTTGATTTCTATTGCAGACGGTTATAGAGTGGGAGAGTTCTCGGATTGTTTTAAAATCACTATTCCCTCCCCTGCAAAAAAGAATCAAAGAAATGTGTGCATATCATTTACGGAGACCGGAGACTGCTCTGAGTATGTTCCTGCGGGGCTCTTCGTATTGGGAACGGAAAAGCACGAATCCCGTCGGATTGACAGACAGCTCAGAGGAAGAAGCGGAAGACAGGGAGACCCCGGGGCATCCCTCTTCACAGTCTCTCTGGAAGATGATTTGATGAGAATATTCGGAAATGAAAAGATGAGTGATATGATACGTCGTCTTGAATCTCTATCTTCGAAAGAGACTTCAATTTCACACAGACTTTTAACAACTTCGATTGAGAGCGCCCAGAAAAGAATTGAAAATCTGAATTTTGAAAGAAGAAAATACCTTCTTGAATACGATGATGTCATCAATAAGCAGAGAGAAATTGTCTATCAATTAAGAAATTTCTTTCTTGAGAGAAAGCCGCCATTGGAATTTATTGACAGAGGAACCTTCAGCCAAAATACCGCCGCTCTGAAAGAGAGGCTTCTTGAGGCGATAAAGACAGATGGAGATGCGGGCGTAAAGAGAGAACTTGAAAAGTTCTCCTCCTTTATGAATTCAGGAGAGATAGATATTTCTGGAGAGGAGGCTTCACGCACGGATTTTGAAGAGATTTTACATAAAAGAATATCGGAAAAGTTCTCTTCAAATATGCAGGAAGTGAAGGATTACATACTTGAGAATATCCCGCCTATCGCTTCGGCTTTCATTGATTCGGAGATTTTGGACAATACCCCTTTTGAAGAATGGGAATTTGACAGAATCAATGAATGGTTTTTGAATTATTTCAAAATCACTTTCAAAAGGACTGAGAATGAGATAACAAAGAGAGAGTTTTCGGCTTTGGCTGAAAAGAGAGTTGAAGAGATGTTTACTGACAAGATGTCCCTCTTCACAAACAAAGATCTCCTTCTTTTCAACATATGCAATATGTTCATTCTCTCCATAGACAAGCTGTGGATAGAGCAATTGTACGAACTTGATGCGATAAAGGAGGGAATTTCTCTCAGAGGATATGCGCAGAGAGACCCTCTTGTAGAATTCAAAAAAGAGGCATATCAGTTGTTTAATATACTTATGGACAGCATGTATAAAGATTTCTGCGAGAAGTTTTTCTCGGCAGTTCAGAATGCAAAAGTACAGCAGGATAAGCCCCGCAGAATTGATACTGTAAAAAGAGAGATATCGGCAAATTCGAGTGAAGATGAGGAAACAAAAAAGAAACCTGTTGTAAGAGAGGATAAAAAAATCGGAAGAAATGATCCGTGTTGGTGCGGAAGCGGAAAAAAATACAAGAACTGCCACGGCAGAAATGTATGAAAGATAAGAATGAAATAAAGAACAGAATTGATGAATTAAGAAGACTGATTGCCAAATATGATTACAATTACTATGTTCTTGACTCTCCGCTTGTTGAGGACTATGAATATGACAATTTGTACAAAGAGTTGAAGATCCTTGAAGATGTGAACCCTGAGTTTGACTCGCAGGATTCCCCCACAAAAAGAGTCTCTGAGCAAAACATAGGCGGTTTTGAAAAATTCACCCACTCGCCGAGAATGTACTCACTTGACAATACATACAATGATAATGAACTTGAATCTTTCCACAAAAGAATAACGAACGAACTGCATACCGGTTTTTCGTATTCCATAGAACCGAAGATAGACGGAGCGGCAATATCCATTATATACAGAGATTCTCTTTTTTTCAGGGCATTGACGAGAGGAGACGGAGAGACAGGCGACAATGCCACGGAGAATATCAGAACAATCAGAGACCTTCCATTGATGCTTAAGAAAAAAATCACAGGCGATATTACAGTCAGAGGAGAGGTGTTCTTCACTAAGAAGAGATTTGAAAAATTATCGGAGACATACCCTTTTTCCAATGCGAGAAATGCCGCTTCAGGCACTCTCAAACTCTTAAATCCGAAAGAGGCATCCGTAAGAAGACTCTCCGTGCTGATTCACACTGTAGTCACGCCGATTGCTGAGACCCACATTGAAACTCTCGCGGCTCTTGAAGAGCTCGGACTGCCTGTAGTGAAGGTTCTTGCAGAAGCAAAGAATTTTTCTGAATTAATAAAAGCAAAAGACGATTTCGAGAAGAGCCGTTTTTCACTTCCCTATGAAACGGACGGAATAGTCGTGAAAGTGAATCAGCTTGAAAAGAGAGAGCAGATAGGATTCACAAACAAATCTCCAAAGTGGGCATTTGCATTCAAATACGCTCCAAAGAGAGCTGTAACTAAACTTGAATCAGTCTCCTTTCAGGTGGGCAGAACAGGAGTGATTACTCCAGTGGCGAATCTCTATCCGGTGGAAATCTCAGGCACAATTGTCAAAAGAGCCACTCTTCACAATTTTGAAGAGATTGACAGGCTCGGGCTCAAGATTTCAGACACTGTTGAAATAGAGAAGAGCGGAGAGATAATCCCCAAAGTGATAAAGGTTTTAAGGGAAAACAGAACAGGAACAGAGGAAGATATAAAGAGGCCTGTTCACTGCCCCTCATGCAATGAAATGCTTGTAAAGTACGAAGATGAAGTCGCCATCAGATGCATAAATAAAAACTGCCCCGAACAGATAGAATTGTCGCTTATTCATTTTGCCTCCAAAGGCGCCATGAATATTGAAAATATGGGGCCTTCAATCATCAGCAGGCTTATAGAAAAAGGCCTTGTAAAATCCATATCCGATATATTCAATCTTAAAAAGGATGATTTGCTCACAATAGACAGAATAAAATCAAAGAGCGCCGAGAATCTCATCAATGCAATTAAAATCTCAAAGAGGCAGTCTCTTTCAAGATTTATATACTCACTTGGAATAAGGAATATCGGAGAATACGCTTCAATGCAACTTGCAGAGAAATATCATAATATCGATAATTTTATGAATGCTGAATATGATGATCTTATAACTGTCAAAAATATCGGAGACGAATCCGCCAAGGCAATAATACTATTCTTCTCAAATGAGAGCAATGTGCATGAGGTGCGCAAAATAATCAATTCAGGCTTGGTTTTTAATTCAAATAAGATTTCAAATTCCCTCAGCGGGGCATCTTTTGTGATAACAGGAACTCTGAAGGGATTTACCAGAGATGAAGCGCGCGAGTTTATTATTTCAAACGGAGGCACAGTTCAGAATGAAGTTTCCAAAAATACAATGTATCTTCTTGTAGGAGAGAAACCGGGGTCCAAAAAGGCAAAAGCCGAAAAACTTTCAGTAAAAATAATAAATGAAGATGAACTCAAGGAGATGGCAGGTACAAAATGAAAATTATTCTTTCAGGATACAATGTCGACAGAGACGCCTTAAAAGAAAGTTCTGCAACTCCGGAGACTATTTCAGCCGCATACGCAAGAATATCAAGGTCTGAAAAGACAATTCCAGAGCTTAGGCGCGAGGCGAGAGCGGATGTGGCAAAGGCAAGAGCGTCAAATGAAAAGATTGTCTTCGGTCTGGGCCATTCTTCAATAGCTGAACATGCCGTATTTAATTTTGACCTTATGGGAATTTCAAGAATTGCCATTGAATACATTCAAAGCCACAGAATCGCTTCTTATACTGAAAAATCACAGCGCTATGTCTCTCTGGCGAGCGGATACCATATTCCCGAAGAGCTTGAATCGAACGGAAAACTGCAGAATGAATACAGAAAATTCTGCGATATGTGTTTTGACTCGTATTTCAAAGCACAGAAGGTTCTGTCTGAAAAGGATCTCAGCCGCACAAAGACCAATGAGGATGCGCGATATATGCTTCCACTCGCAACATACACTCAATGCGGACTCACAATAAACGGCAGATCTCTTGAATATCTTATATCGAACTTAAGGTCGCAAAACTCCGCAGAGCTTGAGAATATAGGGAAAATGATGTTATCTGAAATAGAGGGAATAGCTCCTTCAATTATAAAATACACTTCCGGGCGTAATATATTCAAGAAAGAATCTGCTGTAATAAAGTATTCGTTTCCTAATGACAATCTTCAGATAATTTCATTCGATAAGAATCAGGAATCTTCAGTTATTTCAGCTCTGAAATTCAGAAAGCACGGAACTAAATTCAATGCAAGATTTAAGGCTGGAGATGAAGAAAAGGAAGAATTGAAGAGACTTCTGTTCTCTCTTAATGAGTTTGACAGAGTGCCCAGAGAATTTGAATTTCCAGAAATCACATTCATAGTATACTGCTCTGCCTCGTGTTTCGCTCAGCTGAAAAGGCACAGAATGTCAACTGTAATCCCGCAGTCATACTCTTACAGGGAGAAGCCTTTTATTCCCCACTCTTTCAGGAATACGCCTCTTGAAGAAATGCTTATAAATCTTCATAAAAAATCCGTATCATTAAGCCGTAAAATGGAGAGCATAAATCCTGACATTCTGCAGTACACGGCATTGAATGCATCAAAGAGGGCTGTTCTGGTGAAGATGAACTGCCGCGAACTATATCACTTTGTGAGATTAAGATCGGATAAACATGCTCAACTTGAAATTCGAGAAATATCCGATAAACTTGCCTTTGAAGCAAACAGAATTTCTCCTGTTTTGTATTCCTACCTCTCGGGAAAAGACGAATTTAAAATATTAAAAGAGAAATCCGTCTAATCAATATAATTTATATTTTCTATTGTTGAATTTTGAATTTTCCACACACTGCCTTCCTTGAACATATAGTGAATCATTGTAGCTTCATTATCCTTGAATACTCCGCCTGATTTTCTTATTGTCTTTGTCTTCACTTTTATTTTTGCCGTATTGTCCGTTATCTCAAGCACTTCAATACTGAGTATTTCGGATTCCAAATCATACCCTTCAAACAATGTAGCGATAAGATTCTCTGTCGATTCGTACAGTCCGGACCCATCATTGTATATGGTGCTCATATACTGAGCGGCATCCTCTTTGTTCATTGCATCCATATTGGATATGATTGCGTTCTTAATTGACTGCTCTTCGGAATTTTCGGCGCACCCTGCAAGAATGACTGCGAGAAACATTAAAACAAATAATAATTTCTTTCTCATTTTCCCTCCTTTTTATATTTTAAAAATAAAATGAACCAGTATGGGGATTATCAGTATCGGCATAGAGGCGGGAATCAGAATCTTATATACTCTGCTCCATTCTGCGTGAAAATATTCCTTTGTAAGAGACAAGCAGAGATGGACTGGAGAAAGGAGCACGCCTGTAAATCCGGATGTGTAAAAAATCGCAAGCTTGGAAAAGTCAACAACTCCGTTTACTGATATGAATGCAACAAGTATTGGAAGAACTATTCCCACATACGCTTGATTTATTCCCGTCAGGAAACCGATTAAAAAGGGTATAAGTATGAGTATTGCATACATGGCGTAGCCTTCGCGAGGTATTAAACCGACTATTGCATTGAGGGATGAAGATTCATTAAGAAAATCCTTGAAGACCATCACTCCCACTATCAGAAGCATAGTATCCAATGAAAAACTCTTCCATAGAGACTTTAATTTCTCTTTTAATGATGTTCTCTGCAGAAGAAGATATGCAAACGCGACTGACATCACTATAACATCCTCTCTTATGGGAGTCGCGATAATGAGAATTATCATCAGGAGTATTGGAGAGACTGACATTGCCAGAGAAATTAGGCCTTTCCATGCATTCGGCTTGATAGTCTTATCTGTTTTGTTTTTAACTGAAGACAAGAAGACCATTCCTATCACTAATGCGAGAATTGTCAGATAGAATTGGTGAAACATAATGCTCTTTATGGATATCTGCAAAATAGAAGCAGTCAGAATCAATCCCGGATATAGAGGCCAAAAGTATTCCCATATATGCCTGAACCAGTAATTTATGAATGTCTTCTTTTCAGGAGAAAGATTCAGAGGTCCGCTCATTGATTCTATTATGGGAGCCGGAAGCATGGCTCCTCCGGGCATAGGCAGAAGGCCTATGAGCATCGGCGGAACAATTATCGCGTATTTGACATTTTTAAACAAGTGCGAGAGTCCAGCCACCATTCTGTCCACCTGTCTCGCCTTCATCAAATATGAAAGAAGAAGAACACCGTAGACAATGACGGCTGTCTTTATTGTCATATAGGAAGAAAGGGACTTGGCCATCACGACAGGTATGTCGTATTTTCTGCTGAAGAAGAGTAGCCCTATTGCAACTGATGCTGAAATCAGAGAGAGACCCATACTCACCTTGATCCTCAGCAGAAAGATTATAAGAAGAATGACTGAAGCAAGTTTTAAAATAATCATTACTGTCCGACATTGAGAAGAGGAGTCAGATTCTGGTCGAAAGGCATTATTACCACCTTTGTGTTATTTGAATTCAACACTTCCTTCAGATTCTGTATGTAGTACCACTGCAAATACTGTTTGTTTAGAGATTCGGATATTTTTTTCTGAGAGACTGCAATTCCCTCTGCTTCAATAAGTTTTCTCTCTTTCTCTCTCTGCTCCTTTTCTAAAACATAAACCATCTTCTGCGCATCCTGCTCCGCAGCTATTTTCTCGTCAATCGCATTTTTTACCTTTTGAGGCAGATCTATATTCCTTAAAAGAACTTTATCGCATATAATGCCTTTTGCAGAAAAATTGTTATCCAGTTCTTCAAATATGACATTGGTCAATTCCTCTCTCTTTAAAGAATATATTTCAGTCACATTGTACAGAACTGTGGCATTTCTTATGGCTGTCCTTATTGCCGGCCGCACAATCTTTTCCACATAATCCTGACCTATATTTTGGTAGACCTCGGCCGCTTTATCGCTTTTCAGCTGGTACCATACTGTTATATCAAGATTTATCTGAAGCCCGTCTTTTGTGAGGGATGTTATTCCATCATCTCCCTTTCTTACCCCCTCTTCCTGAGCCACTGACATTGTATAGTCTTGAGTCCTTACATTCATGGTCTTTATCTCCACAAAAGGAAAGACAAAATGCAATCCGTTTGAAAGAACTTTTTTGTACACTCTGCCGAAAAGAACCTGCACACCCACTGACCCGGGCTGTACTATTCTGACAGTTGACGCAAGAAGCAATACTGCAATTATCACTGCCCCCCATGTCACCATCATTTTCTTGTTCATCGCAAATTTCGGATAATAGCGCGGAACCAAAACCAAGAGAGCTATTATTATAATTACTATCAGAAATCCCATTTATTCCTCCTTGTTAAATTTTTTCAACACACAAGAAATATCATCGTACTTGAAGCCTTTTCTTGCAAAAAACGACACTCTCTTTTTTTCATCCGAATTCATAAACTTTTTTTTCAGCAATTCATTTATAATATCTCTCTCGTCATAGTCTTTCAGCCACTCCTCGATATTACGGATTTTCTCATCATCATTGAATTTCATTTTCATTTTGAAGAGTATTTCCATCTTTGAGTATTTTTTAGAATCGACGAGATATTCAAAATAATCCTTCATATATTTATCATCATTTAAGAAACCCATTTTTTTTATGTGCTCGATTAATTTTTTGGCGGCGGGTTTGTCCAGTTTTCTTTGATACAATTTGTTATACAGCTCCTTCTCGGTATAATTTTTTTTTGAAAGAATATTCAGCAGATAATGTTTGTTTGATTCAAACAAATCCAGACTCTTTATTTTTTGAACAAATTCGTCGCTTATATCCATCCCATTAGTAATTTTCTCCTTCAGAAAGACATCTTCAAAGACGGAGAATGAGTATTCTCCGTCCAAAAAAATATTTACTTTCAGCTTATTTTTCTTTGCTCTCTCTATTTTTGTTATCTTCAATTGCTATTCCCATTGCTTTTCTTATTTTTCCTTCAATCTCATCAGCAACATCTTTATTCTCTTTTAGAAACAGTCGGATATTCTCTCTTCCCTGTCCGAGCTTGTTGTTACCGTATGCATACCATGCTCCTGTCTTTTCAATTATATTTAAATTGGAAGCCATATCCACAATTTCACCCTCTCTTGAGACTCCCTCTCCAAAATAAATAGAGACCTGAGCGCGCTTGAACGGCGGAGCGACTTTATTCTTTACTACTTTGACCTCAATGATGTTTCCTATCTCTTCCTCTCCTGATTTAATTGATGTCACTCTCCTCACTTCCATTCTTATTGAAGAGTGGAATTTCAATGCAAGACCACCGGGAGTTGTCATAGGATTTCCGAATATGACTCCGATTTTGTATCTTATCTGATTTATAAAGACCACAGATGTCTTTGATCTGTTTATTACTGCCGTCAGTTTTCTTAAGGCCTGCGACATGAGTCTCGCCTGAAGCCCCATGTGCGAATCTCCCATGTCTCCTTCTATTTCGGCCTTCGGAGTCAAAGCGGCGACAGAGTCGATGACAACAATATCCACACTGCCGCTTCTTACAAGCATTTCAGTAATCTCCAGAGCCTGCTCCCCTGTATCCGGCTGTGAAATATAAAGATTGTCAATGTCAACTCCGAGTTTCTGCGCATACTGCGGGTCAAGAGCATGTTCGGCATCAATGTATGCGGCTATGCCTCCGGCTTTCTGCGCCTGAGCGGCTATCTGAAGAGCGAGAGTTGTTTTTCCGCTTGCTTCAGCTCCGTAGATTTCCACAATTCTTCCCCTCGGAACTCCGCCGATGCCTAATGCCGCGTCAATCGCAATAGAACCTGTGGAGATAATGTCTCCCGCCACATTCGGCCTCTCCCCCAATCTCATTACAGATCCTTTGCCATATTCTTTCTCGATCTGTTTGAGAGTGATTTCAAGTGATTTCATTTTGTTGTTATCCATCTATACCTCCTGATTTTTTTCGAATAAAGAAACATACTGCGGCCCGTTCTCTGAAAACCGCGACTCATAAAGAGTTATTGAAGATATTTTATAAATCACAGAACCCGAGGAATCCGCTCTGCCTGAAACATACTCCTTCAAGGCGGATCCGCTCTCCTCATCCTTGATTCTTGCTATTGTTATATGAGGATTAAAGACTTTTCTGTCAAAATCTATATTTTTGTCTACAAGCCTTCCCCTTATGTCATTTGCCGTCTTCGCCAGTTCTTCCGTATTCACCAGAGCATAATAGAGAATTGAAGGAATATTATTCCTTGAAAAGAATGACATTCTGTCTCCGCGCACAGAAGATATTCCGAACGGCTGAGCCCTTATAATGCCTTCAAGGTTCGGAATCATTCTGTCCTCAACCTGCCCCAAGAATGCAATGGTTATATGCATGTTTTCAGGCTTCACCCAGCTGATGCCCTGAAGCTGAAGATTGTTTTTCATTTTATGTTGCATCACCAAAAGTTCGTTTCTCAAATCTGTCGGAAGTTTGTATGCAATAAACAGACGTCTACTCATGTTGTACTCTCCTTAATAGGTTATATAAGGCTATTCCTGCGCTCTTCTCTCTGACAGAGTTCCTGTCTCCGGAGAATTCTTTTTTTACAGTCACAATCTTTTCTTTATAGCAGGTCGAAATATATACAAGTCCTGTGCGCTTTTCTTTTGTCTCTCCATTTGGTCCTGCAATTCCTGTGACGGAGATTGATGCGTCAGTATTGAAGACACGGGTGACATTCATCGCCATTCTCTCTGAGACCTCTCTGCTCACTGCACCGTATTTTATAATGACCTTATCCTCAATCTTAAGAATCTTCTCTTTAATTTCATTTGAATAGGCTATAATTCCTCCTTTGAACACTCTGCTGCTTCCCGGAATATCTGTGAGCATTTTGCCTATCATGCCTCCGGTGCAGGATTCTGCAAGAGAGAGGGTCAATCTTTTTAATAAAAGAAGCTTCAGTAATTCCTCTTCAATTTTACAGCCGTACGGTATTACATTTTTCTCCGCAAATTTTTCCTTTGCATATTCTATTAACTTCTTTTCTTTTGAAACGAGTGTGACACTTCCGTACGAAGGAAGGAAAGCAATTTTATCAATGTCAGTCTTAGTAAATTTTTCCGAAAGAGCGAGAAATATTTGCGACTCATACATGTCAAAGAGCTTCACTCTGTATTCCGCCTTTTTTCCTCTCAATCGCAGATTTTTCGAAAGTCTGTTCTTCATAATCCAGTCCGCCTCTTCAGGCACTCCGGGGAGAAGATAAATATCCGTGTTTTTCTCCTTGACAAACTGACATTGCGCAGTTCCTGACAAATTCTCAATTATCACTGCTCCTTCAATTTTCTGAGATTGATGCGAAAGAAGATAATCCGATTTATTTTTCATTCTTCTCTCCGCAATTTTTCTCAAACCGGGGTCATCCACAATTTTTCTTTTTAATGCCTTTGCAGTCCCTGCAATTGTCCTGTCGTCCGGAGTCGGGCCCAATCCTCCTGTCACGATTATCACATTGGCTTTACAGATAAGCAATTTTAATGCTTCGGAAATCTCCTCTTCATTATCTCCGACCGAAATCTCCATTGAAACACGATAACCCATTTCAGTCAGCATGCGCCCTATTGATGAAGCATTTGTATTTACAGTCATTCCTTTTAGAAGCTCATCTCCAACAGAGAGTATTGCGGCATTCAAAGTATCCATATTACAATCCTCAAAAGGGCATTTGCGGCAATTCCCGAGATAATGTCATCCATTATGATCCCTGCAGTCCCTTTAATGTTCTCTGATTTTCTTATGAAGAGAGGTTTCGCAATGTCCATATATCTGAAAAGAATAAACGCAGAGGCGAATATAAAAACCGAATGGGGCAAAAATAAAAGCGAAACAATCATTCCAATAAGCTCGTCCGCCACAATTTTAGAATCATCTCCTTTGAAAGAACCCGCATACTCTATCGAAATGGAAGACAGAAGCAGAACATTTGAAAAGATCAGAAACATCTGAATATCGCCAAACCTCATAAAATAAGCAATGAGGCAGAAAAGGAGGGATACTATGGTTCCGCCGCCCTTAATATTGCCAATATAAAAACATGAAGCGATAATGTGATATATTTTTTTAAAAATCATTTATACATCTCTGGAATTCTCTTCAATTCCCTGATGTCCTCTATCGAAAACAGATTTAAGTGGTTGAGAATGATTATTATCTTTTTTATTTTTCCATCTTTTATTCCTATTCCGGATACAAATGAAAGCAATTTTTCAGGAAGAAACGGCGGAATCTGTTTTATGTCAGTCTCTTTGAAGCGAGCAATTCCGACAAGATAATCCACATAGATTCCAACTCTGAGATCATCAATCTGAAGAATTATTATTGAACCGTCTTCTTTGCGGTCGTCTTTCATGCCGAATTTTTTTCTGAAATCAACAAGAGGAATAACTCCGTCCTTCATATTTGTTATTCCGAAAAACAGGTCGCTCTTCACTCCGACATCCAATGGCTTCTTATATTTTATTATCTGCCTCACAAAATCACTGTCAATTGCATATTCTTCATTCTTAAGAAGAAATGTCACAAACTCTTTTACCGAATCAGCATCCTCTTTTTTTTCTTGAGACTGATTCATGCGCCGAATATCGGCAATTTCAGATTTTACCTGCGACATTTCAATTTTCTTTTCTGCCTTCACCGGCTCCTTATGCTCAAGATGCTCTGATTTCTCCTGTTTGGAAGCAATTTCAGGTTTGGACAGTTTCACTAAAGGTCCCTTTTCTTCAGACTTTTTAGGCTTGATCTTCTTGTCCGGTTTATCGTTCTGAAGAATATCCTGAAGGTCAATTTTCTTTTTCATCATTTTCTCCGGTTAATTCTTTTAGCTTTTCTTCCGCTTTCTGAGCCCATCTGTTGTATCTGTTCTTCTTTATAAGGTCATTAAGGGTCTTTATGCCCTTGTTTTCAAGGCCCGATTCAAAGAATGCTATTCCGAGATAATAATACGCCTCCATATGATTGGGTCCGAGCTCAATGGTCTTGCGGAAGAATTTTATCGCGTCATCATACATCTCCCTGTCTCTATAAATAAGTCCAAGGTAAAAATTTGCATATATCAGCGACATTTTATCGTCAGTAGTCTTTAATACTGAAGTAAGATGCTCAATAGCCTCTCCAAATATTCCTTTTTTGAAACACACATATCCCAGATTGTTTTTTGCTATTGCATTATCAGGGTCAATCTGAAGAACCTTCTGAAATATTGACATCGCATCATCATACCTCTCCTTGTGAAGATATGCCCATCCCAAAAGCCCGAGAGATTTCACATCATTCGGGGCAAGACTCATTGCTTTTTCAAGTATTTCGACAGCATCATCATACTGCTCGTCAACCATGAAATTCCATCCCTTGTCTATATATGTTGTCAAATCAACAGGAGAAATTTTCATTGACTGCACAAATGACTGCAGGCCCTCTTTGTTTATATTCGGATTCTTTATTCTCTTTGCCAGCTGTTTTATCCTCCCGTCAGCATGTTTTATAAAAGCATTCATTGATAAAATCTGCTTATAGACTTCCATAAGCTCGTTTTTTATATGCTCCTCTCCGTATTTTCCGGTATCAATTACACTCTCTATTCTGTCGAGATGAGCATCAATTTCCTTTTTTGCATCAGTCCATTTCATCTGTCAGCTCCTCTATCTTTTCAGAGATTCTGTCTTTGTCCATTATAAAATCGACACTTCCCGTATCAATTGCGGCTTTCGGCATACCGAAGACTACTGATGAATCTTTTGATTCCGCTATGTTTGTTCCGCCCATTTTTTTTATTATGAAGACTCCTTCAGAGCCGTCCTTCCCCATTCCTGTCAAAATGACTCCTATAATTCTTTTTCTGAAGTATCTCACTGCGGAGAGCATCATTATGTCAGCCGCAGGTTTGACGGAATGGTACGGAGGGTCATCCGACAAATGTACAATTCCGCTTTCATCAAAAATCATGTGTTTGCCGCCCTGAGCGATAATACAGTCTCCGTTTTTCAAGCCGCAGTTTTCGTATGCTTCAAAAACATTCAAACCCGACATGGTGTTCAGTCTCTCGGAAAATGATTTTGTGAAACCGGCAGGCATGTGCTGGACAACTGCGACAGCAGCGTTCAGCTCCGGCTTTATGCGCGGTATTATCTCCATAAGGGATTTCGGTCCGCCCGTTGAAGATGCTACAGCGACAAGATTGACTGCATTTGTCTCCTGCTTTGCCTTGCCGCCCACCCTCTCGGCTACTGCAGAAGAAGATTGAAATAGTCTGCTGATATTTGATTTCAAAGCGCATTGCATTTTTTGAAGTATTTCATCCCTCTTCTCCGTGATGTCCAAAGATATTGAACCTGACGGTTTTTCCACTATATCAAATGCTCCGAATTCAAGAGCTTTAAGAGCTATCTTGGAGCCTGCTTTTGAATACGCGCTCACTATGATTACAGGTACGGGCTTTATACGTAGAATCTGCTGAAGACTTATCAGTCCGTTTATCTTCGGCATTTCAATGTCAAGTGTCACAATATCAGGATCAAGAATCCTGAATTTTTCTATCGCCTCCGCTCCGTCTGCCGCTTCGCCCACTACCATGAATGCCTTGTCTGAATTGATTATGTCCTTCAATATCTGCCGCATCAACAATGAATCATCAACGACAAGAACTCTGTTGATTTTCAATATTGAATCTCCCCGAGTTTATATGATGTCACTTTAATCTTTCCTGTCTTAATTGTGAATTCGACCGACCTGCTGTAATCGCTCCCCGTGTCCTCAGCTGTCACAGGTATTCTGTTCTCTCTCAGCATTTTTTTTGCCATTTCAATATTTCTGTATCCTATTGATTCTTCAACATTTTTTATAAAAATGGAGAACATGTTGGCCCCTCCGACTACTTTTGCCTCCATTCTGTATTTTCTTGCTCCAAGCTGTTCCATCTCCATAATTAGATTGGACAGGCCAGTGTCGCAGTATTTGTACGGATTAAAGAAAGCCTTGGAAAATACTTTGCTCGGCAGCATAAAATGTATCATTCCTCCTATTTTTTTTTCTCTGTCAAAGAGAGTTACCGCAACGCAGGAGCCGAGTCCTATCGTTTTAAGCACATCCTCTTCAAATGCTACATTGGCGTCAGCTATTCTGATGTTAATAATCAATTTTTCTAAAGACCCTTTCCTTTCTGTTTATTGTTTCAAACATGTCTTTTACATAGCCCGTAAGAATTTCGACTTTTCCGAGGACAAGATATCCGTTCTGCTTCAATATTTTATGAAAGTTTGATATAATGCTCTCCTGAAAATCCTTTGAAAAATATATCAGAATGTTTCTGCATATTATCAAATCAAATTTCCCCATTGTAAGAAGGGAGTCGCTCTCCTTTATATCCATAATTATAAAATCCACATTTCTCTTTATATCTTCATCAAGAATGTAATGCTGTCCGCTCTTCTTAAAGTATCTCGCCACCTCAGAATGCTTCAGCTCCATAAAAGAGTAATCGCTGTAAATTCCTATTTTTGCCTTTTCAATGGCGTCTGCGTCAACATCTATCCCCACTATTTCATAATCTCCGTCAGAGTTTCTGAAAAAATTCTTCAGTATCATTGAAAGAGTATACGGCTCTTCTCCTGTGGAGCATCCTGCGCTTAAAATGCGCACCTTCTGATTTTTCCGCACAATGTCTTTGAATATTACATCTCCAAGAAAATCAAATGTCTCTCTGT
This sequence comes from Caldifarciminota bacterium UBA2202, assembly GCA_002327905.1. Lineage (GTDB taxonomy): Bacteria > Hydrothermota > 32-111 > 32-111 > 32-111 > UBA2202. The sequence goes on from DCUY01000067.1 coordinate 30,909, forward strand.
TTCTGAAAAATCTCGTCACATTTATTGTAAGAGTGTCTTTCAGCTTCATCATCTCAGCTTGATTGTACCGGAGATATTCAAGATACTCTCTGTAGCTCTTCTGGTCAGTATATCTCATTCTGACAGCTATTCTTCTCTTGAACGGCCTCTCTTTGTATAGGTTTCCGTCTATGCTGATATGCTTCTTTATATAATCAATAAGAAACTGATAATCATTGTCAACCATTTCTTACGGTCTCCAGAGTGCGTTTCAAAATTTCATTGTCAGGCTGAAGTTCAAGAGCCTTTTCCCAATAAACCAAAGCATCCTGCTTTTTTCCCTTTCTATAGCGGAGATTTCCGATTTTATACAGTATGTCAAAATCCGCTTTTCCGATATTGACTATGTCTTCAAGCACTTGTTCCGCCGCGTCAAAATTCTTTTCATTGAAATAATATTCCACTAAAGCTTTGAAAGGAACAGGGTCGGAATTTGAAGTCTCGACCGCTTTTTTAAACATACTCTCTGCGGACTCAATTTTTCCGCTTATTGTGTATATTTCTCCTAAATTGTAATAAACCTGCCATATTGTATTGTCCTGTTTTATAAGTGAAAAGAGAATATTTGTAGCTTCGCTCACCATTCCGTTTTCAAAATATACAAGCGCAAGAAAAAATGATGCGTATTTCAGGTTTTGGTCTATTTTTAACGCCATTTTAATTCTCTCTTCTGCCTCTGAGAAGAGATTCATTTTGAATGAGAGTATTCCATAATTAGCAAGAATCTTGGCATTCTCAGGTTCGATCTTCAAAGCTCTCTCATAAAATTCATCCGCCCTTTCGTAATTATTCAGCCTCTCATAAGTGAGAGCTATATTGTTGAAAAGGGCGATATTTCCGATTCCAAGCTTCAAGAGCTCCTCAAAAGATTGAAGAGCCTTCTCATAGTCTTTCAATCTGAAGTAAATAAGCCCTATATAGAAATATGCTTTGATATTGGTTTTGTCTATCTGTATTATATGCCTGAATTCCCGCAGAGCCTCTTCATACATTTCAGTCAGAAGAAATGCAAGCCCTAAATTGTGGTGCTCCTGCACTTTTGTCTGAATGTCTGTGGACATCTCTATCTGCTTCTCTTCTCCTGAATAAATGTATCCCACTTTCAGAAGAGTGTATATGGCCTTTCCCGTTTCATATCTTCCCAAAACTGATTTGTCAAAGATCTCTCTTATTGAGAGCCTGTTATTTACAAGAGAATAAATGTATCTCTCGTCATCCTCCTGAAGAGTCTTCTCATCCTTTATGCTCGTCTTTACCAGAATGGTCTTCTCATTCGGAAGTTCTTTCTCAATTATCGACCACTCATCGATTTTTCTCGCCTCCTCAAGAAGTATATCATCCGCTTCAAGCTCCACAGTGATGGTTTCGGATACAGGCGGAATATCCGGTTCAAAATTGAAGAACCCGTCTTTCCATGTCAGAAGAGTGAATATTGAATCTATTATTTGTTTTTTTATTCTGTCCACCAAAATATCAAGAGTTATGTATCCCATCTCTATAAGAAGGTCTCCAAGCCTTTTCAGCCCCTTCATCTCCTCTTGAGCCTCCAAAGCCTTCTCCAAATTCTCTTTTGAAATATCTCCGTACTTCACAAGCAGATTGCCAAGCCTCTCTTCCCTGTTTACTATTGAGCAGTAAATAATCTTTCCGTCCCTGAAGAAAATATCACCAAAATTCTTCTTGTCGGAAACACTCAAAACTCCGGTCTTCCTTCCTAAAGAAAGCAGTTGAATCACATCAGGAAGAGACGCCTCTTTGAGGTTTCCCCGTATGCTCATTTACACCTCAAACTCGACATACAATCTGTCATGTTCGTTAACCCATTCCTTAATAAGCTTGGAAGTGTCATATTCGCTCTTTTTCCTTGAGGAGATTTTTTTTGATTCTGTCTGAGGAAATACTTTGTTGATTGCTTCAACTGTCGGTGCGCCGCCGGGAGAAAAAGATGCGAGCTCCGCAAATTTTTCATCAACGCTTGAAAGCGGAGTTTCTATGGCATCAAGCATATAATTCATCAGAAAATCATTTGTCTGAATACCTGCTCTTGCGAACATACTCTTGTAGACATTTTTTTTGATAAAAAGAGAGGTCGGCTGAATATTGTAGGATTGAAATTTATTAAGGAAATTCAACAGCTCTCTGTCATCAATGCTGAATTTTCTGTACATTGAAATCACTTTAGGCACATTATTCATAATAATATTTTTTAGGACAAGCTTGTTGGCTTTATTCTCAAAGAGTAAATCAAAATCATCTATCAAAATTATGCTGAGCTCATCCATATATTTCATGACATATGAATTGTTCACTGCTGAATCGATATTGGTTTTGTCCAATAGAATGATTCTCTTATCCGAAAATCTGTTGCAGATGCTGTTTAAGAGATGCGTCTTTCCTGTTCCGTTTGTTCCTGTCAATATAACTATTTTATCGGCATTTTCACTATTCAGTATTTCTGTTATTTTGTTGTATGCCGACCTGTTCGTCGCATCCGTTATGAAGGATTCATAATTCATCGAAAGCTTTGTACTGCTTCTGAAAACTCTGAGGTATTTAATTTTATCTTTTAAAAATTCTATCTTTTCCCGCAGTTCAACCAGTCTGTCAGGGTCAAAAAGCATATCCTCTATCTCTCTTGATTCCTTCTTAAACTCCTTGACATTAAGAAGCCCGTATTCCTTATGGAGTTCAACAAGATTCTTCACCTTCTCCGTATATTCGGAGAACTCGCTCTTAATCAATGAAATGTCATTCACATTTATTATATTCTTTAGTCTCTCCACATTGAAGCCCTTCATCTCCCAAATATAGAGTTTTTCAATATACTCGTCTCTTTTTTCCCCCTCTCTCAGATTTTCCTGCACTCCGGCCTCTCTCTTTACTTCTCTTATAAAATCGGCAAAATCCTTGACCGGATTCTCTTCCTTCTTTTCCGGGCTGAAGGTGAGATCAAAAAATTTCCCTGCCATCAGAGTGTTTTTTGTCCTTAAATCTATGGTTATATCCTCCAGACTTTTCTTTGTAGTGACCAGAAGATATGATGTTGAATGAAGATTGTTGATTATTTCGAGGATTATGTCATGAACAACAGTATTCTTCTCCACCTGCTCAAAATTTTCTATTATCAAAAGATTTGAATAGAGAAGGAATCTCTTATACTTCATCAAAGCATTGAATTTCATCATCTCAACCATCTCTTTAAGATCAATTCTGAAAATATAAAAATCAGGAAATGCATTTGATATTGACTCTGCCATTTTGTCGGCAAATATTTCTCCAGACTGGTCATCAGAACGAACTACAATTACTCTTGAAGTCAATGTGCCTGTGCTTACTGCATAAGAGAGCTCGGATTTCAGAAAAGCATTTTCCGGAAGTTCAGTGTCGCCGCTGTGCTTCTGTCTGGTTCCGAATGTCTCCTGAAACTCCTTTATATCATTTTCATTCATCTTTTATTATCATACTTCCTTGTCAATTGCTTTATCACCGAAAACATCGCGTCTTTCAATGTCTCAATCACCCCGGTTCCCTTTGTTGCAATAGCTTCAAAAGCCTTCCAATCGCTCCTTATCTGAAGAGCGCTCTTAATTACATTTGTGTCAACTGCATTCGGCAGGTCTCTCTTATTATACTGAATCACCAAAGGCATTGTCTCTATGCTGAATCCGTGCTCCTTAAGATTGATGGCAAGATTTTCAAAAGATTCTATGTTATCCTCCATTCTATCCGCCTGAGAATCCGCTACAAAGACAACTCCGTCAGCTCCCTGAAGAACAAGTTTTCTTGTAGAGTCGTAATATACCTGTCCGGGAACAGTATAGAGCTGAAATTTCGCATTGAAATTTCCTATTTTCCCCACATCAAATGGAAGAAAATCAAAGAAGAGCGTCCTGTCCATCTCAGTTGCAAGAGATGTCATTTCCCCTCTCTTTTCAATTGGAATTTTGCTGAAGATATACTGCAGGTTGGTTGTCTTGCCCGACCTTCCCGGTCCGTAGTAAACAACTTTGCAGATAATCTCTTTTTTTGCGTAGTTTACCAATGACATAATTACCTCAATCTCTGAATGTGTTATTGAAAGCATCGCCTTCGTTTGACTCTATTCCTCTCAGTTTCAGCTTGAATTCGTCAACATTAGTTACTGACTGCAATGCGTCGTCATATGATATTATTCCTGACTTATATAAACGTATAATGGATTGATCAAAAGTGTGCATCTGGTACTGCTGACCCTCTTCTATGGCTGACGGAATAAGAAGAGTCTTTATCGGGTCAAGAAGATAATCCTTTATTGTAGGGGTGTTAATCATCACTTCGGTGGCTGGCACCCTGCCCTTTCCGTCAACTCTCGGAAGAAGCCTCAATGAGAGAACTCCCACAAGAGTGGTCGCCAGCAAAACTCTTATATGTTGCTGTTGATGAGGAGGATAGAATGAAAGTATTCTGTTTATAGTCTCTGAAGCATTCAAAGTGTGCAGTGTTGACATCACAAGATGTCCCGTGTCAGCCGCTTTGATTGCGACATCCATTGTATCCATATCTCGAATCTCTCCCATCAGAATAATGTCCGGATCCTGCCTCAGCACATGCTTTAAGGCATTTTCATAAGAGAATGTGTCATTTCCCACCTCTCTCTGCGAAATAACGGATTTTTTGTCTCTGAAGAGATACTCAATCGGGTCTTCAATCGTAATGATATTTCTGGCTGCATTTTCATTTATGTATTCAATCATTGCCGCAAGAGTTGTTGATTTTCCGCTTCCGGTTGTTCCTGTGGTGAGTATCATTCCTCTCGGCCTCATAACGACCTCTTTTAACACCGGAGGCAGATTGAGCTCGTCAATTGTCTTTGCGGATATGGGGATTGTGCGCATTGCAATCGCAACACTTCCCCTCTGAAGATAAACATTGACCCTGAATCTTGAAAGACCGGCGACTCCTATTGCAAAGTCTATTTCTTTTTTGGCAGTGAATTCATCCTGTTGCTCCTTATTCATAATCTTCAATGCAATCTTCCGCAATTCATCAGGACTCATCGGCTCGTCTTTTACAATGTTCAGCTTCCCGTCAATTCTAAGAATCGGAGGAGTGCCTGCCTTAAGATGCAGATCTGATGCTCCGTCCTTAACCATTTTTTCAAGCAATGATTTTAATTCCATATTCTCTCCTTTAATTTACCCTCTCTACATATTCGCCTGTTCTTGTGTCTATTTTAATTTTATCTCCAAGCCCTATAAACAAAGGCACAGTGACTTTAAGTCCGGTTTCACAGACAGCAGGTTTGCTTCCTCCTGAAACAGTGTTTCCCTTTATGCCAGGTTCAGTCTCTGTTATTTCAAGTTCTACAAAAAACGGAACCTCTATGTCCATAACCCTCTGCTCCACAGAGAGAAGCATTACCTCCATGTTTTCTTTAAGATAATATTCCTTTCCCTGCAAAGCCGCTTCATCCATTGAAATCTGTTCGTATGTTTCAACATTCATAAAAACATATTCACCCTGCTCCTTGTAAAGATACTGATAAGGATTTCTCTCAAGCCTTATTTCGTCAAGGGATTTTCCAGAATTGAATGTGATTTCCACTACATTGTTGTTTTCAAGATTCCTCACTTTTGTTCTAACAAATGCACCGCCCTTACCGGGTTTCACATGCTGAAAATCCACGACAAGATACAATTTCCCTTCAACCGTAAATGCAAATCCTTTTCTGATGTCAGCTGTTGTTGCCATCTTACCTCCGCTCTTTTTCTTTATCTTTTTCTTTTCTTTGGTTTATTATTTTAACCCAGTCATTGAAACTTGCTTTTGCAATGTAGGTTTGATCTCTCTTTGTCTCAGGCTTATCCTGTTTTTCGTCATGCTTCTCTTCTTCTCTCTCTTTAACAGTATTGTCTGAAGTCTTTGAATCTTCTTTTTTTTCTATTAATTTTGAATTTTCTTCTTTCTCTTCAGAAGCATTCTCCTGAACCTCGCTCTTTAAAATCTCGTCTTTCTCATCATCCTTCGTCTCTTCCCTCTCTGCCTCCTTTGCCTCTTCTTTTTCTATTTTAGAATCTTTTTGATTAAAATCATAATTGACTGCAGGAATCTCCTGCTTGGAAGTTTCGTCAAGTTTATCAGCAAAATCGGAAGAAGGAGTTTCTGACATAGCAGTTCTGTCGGCGTATTTCTCCTCTGCGTCTTTGAATTCCTTTACCGTCATATCCTCTGATGACAGACTCTTATTGAGACGCTCAATGAATTCCGTCCGGCTTTTATTCTTCTTTTGCTCCTCTTCCTTGACAGTGTCAATATTGAATTCCTGTTTTGCTATTTCTTCATTTAAGAATCTAATCTTCTCTGCGTATTCCTCGCTCTCCGGATTATGTCTTAATAGCATTTGATATATCTCTATTGCCTTCTCGTATTTCTTCTGTTGAATATAAATCAATGCCATCTCTTTTGAATAAAAGAGCACTTTCTGCTTTCCCGGAAGGTCAAAAGGCACTACGGGTTTACCGCTGTCTGCCTCTTCCTTTTTCTTTGGTTTCGATATGTTGAAGTCCACTGAAGGATTTATGTACTTTGATTCATCAAGCATCTCTGTCTTTGATTCTTCTTTTGAGTCTTCCTTCATCTTTTCTTTGGCTGTCTCTTTGATTTTCTCGGTGGATTCTTTTTTTTCTGCGGTCTTTTCTTCAGCAGTATGCTTCTCGGGGACCTTATTCTCTTTTGCTTCATCAGGTTTTGATTCTTTCGGATGTGATTCTTTTTCCTGTTTATTCTCTTTTTCCGCCTCTTTTATTTCAGATTCCTTTTTATCAGAATCGTCATCAAATGTAATGAGGCTTGAGGAGTGCTGTATTATAAAATCATCAATATCGCGCCTCTCCTCTTTTGCGCTTTTAGGTTTATCATTCTCTTCTTCCTCCTTCTTCTTTTTCTTCAATTCCTCGCTTCTCTTTCTCTCCTTCTCCTGCTCATCAAGACGGCTCTTAAGAATTTTAACTTCCCTCTTTGCATTATCATTTGAAGGATCAAGAAATAAAACATTATCGTAAAGTTTGTATGACTCTTCGAGATTTCCCTGGGTTTTTTTTATCTCCGCCAGAGAGAGAACGGCAGGAAGATTCTGAGGGTCCTTTGATATGACCTTTTCAAAAAGCTTTGAGGATTCATTGAAATTTCTTTTCTCTTTATAAGCCTTTGCCATAATAAGAAGAGCGGATAGATTGTCCGGAGCATACCTTAGCCCTTCCTTTATAACTTCAATGGTCTCATCTATCATTTCAAGTTTCAGATAGATATTGCCCAGTTTAATAAAAGCTTTGGACTTCGGATTCTTGGCAATCTCTTCCAATAATTCCTTAATCTCTTGTTCGAAACTGTTATATGAAGCCAATATGCCTCCTGAGGTGTTTATAAGACATAATACTTTATTATAATTAATTTTTTTTATAGTGTCAATAAGATAAAATAAGGTTATTTGTTGACAATTTTCATAAAAAAAACTTTTTTTTGATATTTTATATGCCGAAAAAACGGATTTTACAGCATTCCACCGATTATCACTTCAGGCACATGAGCCGAAACAGGCATCTCCAGCAGGTCTTGAACCACTCCGGCAATTGTTTTGAGAGGAACTGTCTTAAAAGATCCGGGACATACAATCGTACTGCAGATTCCTTTCGCCTTCCATTCCGAATTTATACTCTGGGTCAAACCCCTTAAAGCGAACTTTGTCATGGAATATATTGATTTATTCGGAGCTCCTGTTATTGAACGGGTCGAACCAATATTGACAATGTATCCTGGTCTTCTTATAAGTTCAATCCCCTTTTGAGTCATAATAAAAGTGGCTTTTATATTAATATCAATAATTTTATTTACTTCATCTTCGGAATATTCCGTTATCTCTTTGAATTCTCCCACAATTCCTGCATTGTTTATAAGAACATCAAATCCGCCCCATTTCTTCATGATTCTGTCATAAAAGGACTCTATGTCTTTGGTCTTTGTGATATCTCCTTTGAATAAAAGAAGCCTTTCTTTCTCATCCGGTTTTAAGGTTCTGCTTATTCCTGCTACAGAGTATGAATCATTTTCTGAAAAATTCTGCAGAAGAGCAAGACCCAATCCGTATGAAACTCCTGTTATTACTACAACTTTACTCATGCTCCTGCTCCATTCTGTGAATCTTTTTTGTGAAGAGGAGCTGGCTTATTGAGTCAAGCTCTGTCCATGAATAATTTGCTATGTCTTCATAAAAGAGTTCAAAATCAATATCAAGTATCATGTGCACGAGAACATCCTCATACCACTGTTTGAAGTACCCCTTGTCTATAAAATCTTCAAGCTCTTTTTTCAGCTTGACAGCGGTATTCTTGTCAAGCTTTGTTATTCCCGCATATTCTCCGCTGTACTCGTCAAGCTCCTTGCTCATCACTACGACTTTCCCCTCGTCAATCTGAACATTATAGTCACCGTCTTTTTTTATTGAAGAATCCATAAATATGTGCGGCTTAGTCGGCTTTTTAACAAGAATTTTTGCAAGCTCCTCGGAGAAGACTATGTCTCCGTTTATGACAACAGTCTCTTTGTTAAGAAGATTTCTTGCGAACCAGAGGGAGACAATGCTGTTTGTGAATTCATAAAACGGATTGCAAATAAAATTAATATCAGTGAATTTTTCCATGATTGATTCTTTTTTGAATCCCACCACTATTGTTATCTCCGCAGTTTTATCGTGCTTTCTTATCAGCCGCACGCATCTCTCCACAATAGTCTCCTGATTTCCAATATTGACAAGACATTTCGGGAAATTGTTTGTGAACGGCTTAAGCCTTGTTCCCATTCCTGCAGCAAGAATTATGTAATTCATATTTTTCTCCTTACCATAAAATGACACCGTATCTGTATAAATATTCCTTTATAGGAAACTCAATTTTTATTCCTACTTTCTTAAATGATTCAATCAGATTGCATCCCGTAGCTTCAAGCGGAATGCGCGCCTGATAAGGGTTTCTGCATTTGTCTGTTGCGCATCCGTTTTTGCAGAGCTTACAGCTTCCTCCAATGAATGAGACTCTTGTGGGAAGGTCATTGTCATATAAAACCTTCTCAAGATGCAGAAGAGCTTTGTGTATCATGTTTGTAGACTGCCTTCTCACATCTTCAAAATTGTCATCCTCAACTTTCATTTTGGTGAACACTATAAGAGCATTGCTGTAATCCTCTTTGATGATTTTCTCATAATTCAGATTGGGAATGCGGGGCGGGCAAGTCCACTTTTCATTGTAATGCGCGCAGTGGAAGCAGAGAAGCTTCACCTTCTCTTCAAAGACGAATATGTCCGTTTTGGCATATACGGCTTCAAGATCAGGATATGATTTTTTAAGCTCGTCCTTCAAGAGAGAGACTGTTTTATCTTGTTCTTTCTGCACATGACCTCCATTTCATCTGATTTTACACTCCTAATAAATAATGTCAAGTAATTAGTTGTTTTCTCAAATCTATCCTCTTGATAATCTATTCTTCACAAATTCATTTACTTCATCTTTAATTTTATCAACAGAATCGTTCCGCCGAATTTTTCAGCGATAGTGTCAGAAATAAAACAACAAAAGAGTAATAAACCTTCGTTCACTTCACTATTTCCATATAAACTTCATTTCTAACTTTTTCTTTGACATTCTTATCTAAAACTGAATCAAGATACATTTCAATAATTTCATCTGTTTTCGACTTGAGAGTTTCTAATTCTTGAAGAATTGATGCTAAGTAATTAAGATCAACTGGTATTTTTATATCCTTTATTCCAATATCAAGAAATACTCTTAAATATCTTGCTTCTTCTTCCGAAGAACACTCAACTATACTTTTACCGGAAATCAATTTCCATCCGAATAGATCTTTTTGAACAAATACTTCTCCATTCTTAGCAGGTAATTCAACTATTTTAAGATTACTAACTGGAAGAATTAATATTTTTTCTTTATAAAATTCACCTATTTTTTTCATTTTAACTCTCATTTAGTTTACGAATGATTGTGTCCTTAAGGATGCTGATGTCAACTCCATTTTTGTTTTTGTTCTTTTTCTTTTTGCTACTTAATATCTTAGACAAATTATAATACGAATCAATAAAATATTCAATATACTCTATCTTTGATCAGTTCAGAAGATTTATATCTCCGACCAGTATCTGCCTGTCTTTGATTTAACTTTTAAAATGTCCTTAAATCCTTCAATGTCTGTCATTGTCTCTTCAAGCGCACTTCTGTATTTTTCCAAAGAATCCGATTTTATTTCAAATACAAGTTCGTCATGAATGGTTAAAAGCATCATTATGTCTTTTTTTCCTTTTATTTTTTCATAGACATTTTTTATGGCTATTTTAATTATATCCGCCGCTGTTCCCTGCACAGGCATATTGACAGCGGCCCGCTCCGCCTGCTCCCTCACATTTTTGTTCGGGGAATTTATCTCCGGAATAGAGCGAGCCCTTTTGAAATATGTCACCGCGCTTCTTCTCTTCCGAGTATCCGCTTTTGTCCTTTCAATCCAATCCTTAACCTGCCTGTACTCCTCAAAATACGAATTGATGAATCTTTCCGCATCATGTCTGTTAATCTTCAGCTCCTGCGACAATCCGAACGGGGTCTTTCCGTAAAGAACTGAAAAATTGACTACTTTTGCTATTGAGCGCATATTTTCATTTATCATGTCTTCTTCCACATCAAATATATGCATGGCAGTCTGATTATGTATGTCTCTCCCCTCTTTAAACGCCTTCAAGAGATTTTCATCCTGCGACAATACTGCAAGAACTCTGAGTTCTATCTGGGAATAATCAATCGAAAGAAAAACATTCTCTTCATCCCTTACAGTAAATCCTCTTCTGATATCAGGAGGAACATTCTGCATATTCGGATTTCTTGAAGAGAATCTTCCTGTTGCGGCATAAGACTGTTCGAAAGTCGTGTGCACTATAGAATCATTCTTTGTGATGTTCAGTATAGGTTCTATGAACCCGCTAAGAAGCTTCGAAAACTCTCTATAGTAAAGAATTTCAGTAGCTATCGGATGTTCGCCCATAAGAGAATCCAAAACTTGAAAATCTGTCGAGTATCCTGTCTTTGTCTTCCTGCCGGATTTTATTTTTAGTTTGTCAAACAGCACTTCTCCCACCTGCTTCGGAGAATTGATATTGAACCTGCATCCGGCGAGAGCATAAATATCATTCTCTTTTTCAATAAGACGCTTTGAAATTATATCTTTTTCCTTTTCAAAAAAAATCTTGTCCGTGTATATTCCGTTCTTCTCCATGTCGCATATCGCCGGTATTATTGGAAGCTCTATTTTGCTGTAAATTTCATAATTTGGATCTTTTAGCATTTCATCTGCAAACCGCTCTCTGTATAATGAAAATTTTTCTGATAATTCCAGAAAATCATCTGACTGAAAATTCATTCCGGAGTATTCCTTCACTATCCTTTCAAGCCCTCCGTGACGCATTTGAATCTGTGAAAGAAGCGTGATGTCAAGTATTTCAGCTCTGCCGATAAGTTTGTGAAGAAGAGTCATTCCCTTAAGGTTGTTTGTTATGATTCTCCTTCCCGCCATCTTGTCAGTCACGCTGTCTGTCAGGGATTTTGCATCTCCGAAATAAAAAACTCCTCCGGAGCTTAAAAATATCATTTCATCAAACAGAAAGACAATGAGGTCTCCCTTTTCTTTCAGCACATCTTCTATTGTTTCCGTCTTCTTCATATTCTCTGCTTCGTCCTGTATAACCGCCTCCTCCTGCATCAATGAGAAAAGTTCATATTTTTTGAAGAGGCTGTTCAAAACCTCCCTGTTCTCACTTTTCCGTTTCAGATCATCAATGTTTAAATTCAGAGGTGCGCTTCTGTTTATTGTGACAAGCTTTTTAAAGAGAATAATATCATCGCTTTTTTCTAATATTCGCGCCCGCATTTTTTCATTTGAAACTTTTTCCGGATTTTTAAGAAGGTCTTCTATTGAATCAACTTCCCTCAAAATCTTTTCAGCAGTTTTTGGACCGATGCCTTCTATTCCCGGAACAGCATCGACTGCATCTCCTATAAGAGCAAAATAATCCGTTATCTGCTCCTTTTTAATATTCAGCCTCTCCTCGATTGATTTCGTATTCAAAACAGGATAGGAATTATTCTCTTTTTTCGGATATAGTATGAATGTCTTTTCATCTATCAGCTGTCCCATATCCTTATCCGCAGTTACAATTAAAATTTCCTTGAATGAATCTCTGAAATCGGATGCAAGAGTGCCTATTACATCATCCGCTTCGTATCCTTCGCATGAAACTACGGGAATGCCCATATTGGATACAATTTCATACAGAGGATTTATCTGAGATATAAGTTCATCCGGAGTCTCCTGCCTCCCGGACTTATAATCCTTGAATATGTCGTGCCTGAATGTCGGTTTCTTCACATCCACAGCGCACACTATGCTGGCATTGCCATGCTCTTTGCTTATTTCATTGAGAAACGACGTCACTCCGAATATTGCAGATGTGTTGAATCCGTCTGAATTTCTGAGAGGATTTCTTATGAATGCAAAGAAAAATCTGTAAATCAGATTTGTGAGATCCACAAGTATCAGCTTGTCAGGCACGATACAATTTCTCCCTCTTGATTACCTCTATAACGGCTTCAGGAGTAAGATTTGCTAAGGTTTTCCCCTCTTTCACAAGAGTCCTGATGTATGTTGATGAAATTTCAATTACAGGATTATCTGCAAAAATACTGTTCCCAAAATATTTCAAATCAATTTTTTTCTCCTCCAATACTCTTCTGACAATAATAAAATCCGCGTAATCCTGCATATCTTCAAATCTGTGCCAGAGATTTATCTGCCGAGCCTCATCCTCTCCTATAATAAAATAAAGAGTGTCATTCGGATACTGTCTCTTCAATTCTCTCAAAGTATAAATCGTATATGACGGAAGAGGAAGCTTGCTTTCAATGTCGGATACAATGACATTCTGAATTCCGCGGAATGCAGAGAGAGCCATTTCAAGACGCACTCCGTACGGAGTGGAATATTCGTCCTTCAGCGGCTGTCTGTAGCATGGAACAACAACAGCTCTGTCAATTATATTTTTGTTCAGGAGATGCATCAGAGGCAGAATGTGTCCTATATGGACAGGGTCGAAACCTCCGCCTAAAATGCCTGTCTTCATTATATGTTCTTTTTTATTTTATCCAGTATTTTCTTTGCTTTAGGATAATGTTTGCTTGTCTCGCTTATCTTATTGATATTCTTCTCTGCATCATCATATTTTTTAAGCTTCATTTCGGTATTAACCAAAGACATTATCAAAGCATCTCTGTACCCATCGGACAAGTTGTTAAGATCGACTGACAGATAATATATCTCCGCTGAAATGTAATCTCTCTTTTTAAAATAGAAATCCCCTGTGTGCATCTTTTTCTCTTCAAGACGCGATATCAAGATTCTTGAGAGAGAATCGACTTCCTGCTTATTTTCGCTCTCAGGATATTTCTGAAGAAATTCACGCATTTCATTTATTGCATTTTTCGAAAGAGTCTGGTCAAACTGATATGACGGCGCGAGTTTATAATAGCACAGCGCAAGCTTGTAAGAAGCATCCTTTTTAAGATTATAATTCTTGTAATTGTCTCGGAAATATTCAAGCTCTACAATCGCTTCAGTGTATGACTTGGCATTGTAATATGCATCTGCTAAATAGTACTGCGCAGATTCGGTTCTTTTGTTGGCAGGATACGAGAAAATATATTTTTGGAAAAGGTCTATGGATTTTCCCCATTTTTTTGCCTCATACTGCTCAAACGCTCTGTTATAAAGATCCTCTTCACTGACAGAACTCTCCTTCAATACAGTCTTTTTTGCGCAGGAAAATAAAACCACAGTTAATAAAATAATAATGAGAATTTTTTTCATTGCATTGTCCTTTTGAGTATCTCCTTTAATTTGTTATTCGCCTCTTCGTATGTGTCGCTTGAACCGTAAACCTTCACATCGCTGTATTCTATGACTTTCTTATAGTGATAAATGGCTTTTTCGTAATTATTCAAATCAAAATAAATGTTGCCTGCATACAAGTGGGCATCGTCTATGAGAGAGAGAGGGCTTGGATTGTCAATAAATTCAAGAAGCAGGTTGAGAGCTTCATCATAGTCCTTCTTTAGATATTTTTCTTTGGCAATTGTGAACTTCATTTCTCCATAAGCTACTTTGAAATCCGTTTCCGGGTCTTGAGCATTTACGAATTCCGTAGATGCTCTCTCCGCATAAATCATTGCCGTATCAAACTTCATTTCAGATTTGAATATATCTATAAGCATCCTGTATGTCTTAATCTTGTCGTGGGACGGAAGGGAGATGCTCATTGCATTAATCAGAAGCGGTTTTGCAGAGACGAAATCCTTATTGTCAAAATAATGTTTTCCAAGGTGATAAAATCCTATGTTAATGTCATATGAATTATTCAGTTCAAGAATTTTCTGCCAGTATTTTATAGCATTCGAAGTGTAGCCCTTCATGAAGTCTGTTGAAGCTATTATTGAATATGATTTTATGACTTCATTCCTTAGTGCAGGATTTTTATCAAGAGCAATTACATAGTATGAATCTGCTATTGCGAGTTTTCTGAGTTCCTTGTATGCCTCTGCTATCTGAAGATAATTCTTGGCGCTCTTATTATTCATTCCCTCAAGAAGGGATATAACTTCATAGTATTTTTTCTCCTGAAGCATTTTGTCTATATTTTTATTTCTGTCTGCAATTCCGCATCCGAATAAAAAAAGAGCAATTAAAACAACAGCTGTAATTCTGATTCTCACAACTCTACCTTCTCTATGAATTTTGTTATGAGCTTTTTCAGAGTCAATTCAGCTCTCTTCGCATTATTGACGACATATTCAAATGAAACCGGCTCCATGTGGTCAGGAAGCCCCATGTCTGTTATCACAGAGAATCCTGCTACAGGAATGCTCATGTGTTTTGCGACAAGAGCCTCAGGTACAGTTGACATGCCTACAGCATCCGCTCCCAGAGTTTTAATCATTCTGTATTCGGCCCCTGTCTCAAGACACGGACCCTGTATTGCGAGATAGACTCCTTTTCTTAAAGGAATACCTACTTCCAAAGCCGCCTGTTCGGCGATTTCCTGAAATTTCTTCGGATATACTTCATATCCGTCAGGGAATCTCGGTCCCAATTCATCATAATTTTTCCCTCTCAAAGGATTTCCGGGAAGGAAGTTGATATGGTCGGTAATCAGCATCACCTCTCCGGCTTTGAAGAGCGGATTTATTCCTCCTGCCGCATTTGAGACTATAAGCAATTTGGCTCCCAATTGAAGCATCACTCTTACAGGAAAAGCTATTGTCTGAAAATCATAGCCCTCATAGAAATGGAATCTGCCCGCCATGGCTATAACTCTCTTTCCTGCGAGGTCTCCGTATATCAATTCGCCTGCGTGGCTCTCAACTGTTGATATGGGAAAATTCGGAATATCTTTGTATGAAAGTTTTGCCTTGACATTGATTATCTGGGCAAGCTCCGACATCCCTGTTCCGAGAATAATTGCTATCTCAGGATTTGCGAATCCTTTGCTCTTCAAGAATTCAGTTGTTTCTTTTATTTTCTCCATCTTTTTCCTCTTCTTTTTTTATATGGTTAAACAATGCGCCGAGATTCATTATATTCTCAGGCGGCTCCTTTAAAATCTGGTTTATTTCATTCACTTCTATCTTGTGTTCATTTGTCTCCTGATCAAGCATTTTGATATATGAGTCAATAATTCCCTTGAATCTGGAAATAAAATTGTTTTTAAGTGTAATCAATGTCTTTATATCATTTCGCAGGTGAATCACTTCATTCTTTGCGGATTGGACAATGTTCTCAGCTTCAAGCATTGCATTCCTCTTGATGATTTCCGCTTCCTTCACTGAATTTGACTTCAAATCTGAAGTGGACCTCTGCGCTGAAGTCAGTGTATCCTGCAATGTCCTTTCAAGACTCTTGTACCTCTCCAGTTCATTGTGCAGAGACTCCATCTGGTCCCTGTAGGAGTTGTTCTCTCTAAGAACCTCCTCCATCTGCTCTGCTATCATTGAGAGAAAGGTCTCAACTTCGTGCTTGTCAAAGCCGTTAAATGACTTTTTGAACTCCTGTTTCCTGATATCAAGAGGAGTTATTTCCATTATTCCTCCTTATAAAGATAATTATTTATTATAATGAATTATTTTGATAAATCAAGAGAGAATTTAACACAATTATCTGAACAATCTTTCTTTCGCTAAATTATTATTCAATAATACTATTGTTTTTTATGACTTTTTCAATATAATCAAGAAAAAGGAGGATAAAGAATCTTATGAAAAAACAAATCCATTTACATATATCTATTTTGTTTTTTGCGCTTGTTTTGACAATTATATTCGGGAATATGCTTGAAACGCCGAGTGAAAAGATTCTTGAATTCTTTTATGGTAAATTATATAAGATTTCCAAATTTGACGGAATCTCCTATGACGCCAATAATATGCCTCTAATTGATTATAAATCCTTCAAAGGAATTCATATAGGCAGAGTGTACAATCCTCTGGTTGTCGGATGGAAGACTAACGAGATTATTGATAAGAAGATTATTACACGGAAAGACACTTTGACAATTTTGAATTTTGCAGACAATCTTGTGCTTCAGGATTACGGATTTGAAGAGAATACTGGTCTATTAAAACATAATTATGGTTGGCCAAGATGCAATATAATCGACTATTATTATTCGTGCCTGAGTCAGGGAAGGGCATTACAGGTTATGCTTGCGGCATTCAAGCTCTCCGGAGATTCAATTTATCTCGCAAACGGAAAGAGATTGGTTATGGGTTTTTTCATTGACATTGAAAATGACGGACTGCGTGAAGTTTTGGATGACTCAAGCTGGTGGTATGAAGAATTTGCAAGCAAATCAGTTCCTGTGCCGTTTGTACTCAATGGAATGATAAGTTCTGTTTTATGCCTAAATGAATTTTATTCTGTTACAGGAGACACAAATGCATGGATTCTTTCAAAAAACGGATTTAATGCAATAGTAAAAAAACTTCCGCAATTTGACAGAAACGGATATGCTTTTTATGACCTTTTGGGAAATGTATGCACCCCTTTGTATGAAAAATATACAATCTCTCTTTTAAAAGATCTTCAAAGAATTAAAGTTGACAGTACATTGGATTTTTATCAGACAAAGTGGGAAGAATACCAGAATAATACTATTTTTATTAAAAAGGTTTTAGACCAAAGATCCAGAAGGTCTCTGGGAATGATTGCTGTTCAATTCATATCTGTATTTGCTATAGTTGAATTATTCGGAATGCTTTTCTTTTATATATTTTACAAGAGACGGAAAAGAATTTAAAACTCAATTTTATCCGGTCTTGGATTTTTCTTTGCCTCTCCCCACACAATGCTTATTGCTCTAAGTGACATGAGATTTTGAAGAAAATGCACCCAAAGAGAGCCCTCTCTTGTTAAAGAGAATCCATCCTTCTCCCTCTCTGCCCACCTTAAATATAAAAGAACTTTCATATAAAATGTAAAGTCTTTATCAGTATTTATTGAATACGATGAGTATGCAAGATTCCGCTTCATAGGAAAATAAGTATCATAGAGTCTCCAATAGAAATCATACAGCTTAGACATTTTCTTTGTGAAATTCACCCTTAATGCCACGGCATTTCCCTTTTTTCCCACTGACCTGATATATTCTTCAACAGAAAATGTATTCAAATCGAAATGAGTCTCATAATAAGAGCCGGAGCTTGCCCCGAATCCTATATATCTTTCTCTAGTCACAGAGGAATATCTCTTTGCCTCTTTTCCTTTTTTGAATGACCATACGGAACATCTTTCATACCCTCCGTTCTCAAGAGAATCATATATCTGAAAATACATGTTTCTTCTTTTCATCACAGACGGGGATTTCACTCTCTTTATTCTTTTGAAATTCGATATTTCCGAATATGGGAATGTGAACAGCGGATAGGTCGTTATCTGGCTAGTTCCCAATGATAATGCCTTTTCTATATCATACTTCAATTGCGATTTTGTCTCCTGCGGAAGAGCAAATAAAATATCTATGTTGACTGAATCAAAACCTGCTTTCATCACTTTGTCTATTGCTTTCTCAGCCTCTTTTGCAGTATATTTTCTTCCTATGCTTTTAAGCAAATTGTCATCAAAACTCTGCGCCCCTATGCTTATTGAGGAGAATCCGGATTCTTTCAGAAGAGCTATCGATTCATCAGTAATGTCATTCGGATTTGCCTCTATGCAAAAATCACCTGTTATGTCAAACCGTTCTTTTAGTGTTTTGACAATCTCATATATATTTTTTCCTGCAAGAAGAGGTGTGCCTCCTCCAAAATAGACAGAGGAGATTTTTTTACTTCCGAATCTTTCCGAATAGCTCTCAATCTCTTTTTTAAGCGCTTTCATGTATCTGTTAGAAGCATCTTTTTCGTATGGGATTCTGTTGTATGGGCAATACGGACATAAAGAGAGGCAGAAAGGAATATGCACGTACACACTTGTCTCTGCTATTCCCGACGACATTTGAGAATTGACTCTTCTGAATGTATAATCTGCTCCTCTTCCGCTCATTGCCTGTCTTACACCTCTCAAAAACTTTTCAGAGACTGATTCAATTGTATTTTTAAATAAATTCATAAAATATAGTTTACGTAAATAAACCGCAAAGTCAACAATTTTTATCTTGACCTTTGCCGAATTCAATGTATAATTTTACTAAAAAGGAGATATTATGAAAAAACTGATTTATTTAATGCTTTTATTTGCAGTAATCTTCGGATGCTCGCTTCTTCCTTCTGAAGACAGAATTCAGGGCGTCTACACCTATACGGGAATTTTTCTCTCTCAGAAACTCTTCTCTGACACTGCAAATATACTTGGCGGAGACACGGTTTTGACTGCGGGAATGATCACTCTCAACTGGCAGACTCTCAATGCGATAGTGGGTGACAGAATAATAATTGAAAAATCAGTGGGAGATTCGCTTGGCTATGAACCTATAGATTCAGTGCCTGTAACCCAGACAGGAGCTTTTATTGATTCTATAATGTCGGGAAACACATACTATTACAAAGTATTTCTCAATAACAACGGCAAAAATACTCTTATGGATGATTATACAATAGTCATTCCGAAACTGATAATAAATTCGCCTATGATTACTGATACAACCATCTCAGCCGATTCTTTTGACATAAAATTCTCTTCAATTGAGAATAATACAAAATACTCCATTAAACTTACAAATCTCAACGGAGATTCATTGTGGGCTGTGAAAGATGTGCAGGATACTTTCTATACCTTTACTCCGGGTCCGTATTTATCAGCAGGAGTCTATTCTCTGACAGTGACAACAATTGTTGTGGATGTTCTTAAAAGCCAGTCAATTGTTACAACTTCAGGCGTGACTCAATTCTATGTAAAATAAAAAATTATCAAACTTAAAGATGCGTTGTTTTACCGACGCATCTTGCATTTGTGCCTGCGATATACCCTGTTGAGAAGGCAAATTGAAGATTATATCCTCCGCAGTCTCCCGCTATATCAATAATCTCCCCTGCAAAGAAGAGATTCTTCACCAGTTTTGATTCCATGCTTTTGGGATTAATCTCATCTGTAGCTATTCCGCCTACAGTAACCTGAGCCTCATCAAAATTGCCGTTCAATTTTACTTTTACCCTGCAGTCATTAAAAGCTCTAAAAATCTGCATTATAGACTCTTTCTTTGTCTCTCCCACTTTCAAATCCGCATTTATTTTAATCTCTCTTATAATTATCTCCGAGAGAGAGGATGGAATTGATCCTGAAAATATTTTTGATATCTTCTTCTCCCTGTCCTCGATTAGAGTATCATAAAACCGGTCAAAATCTCTAAATCTTCCGTTGAAAAAATCAATGGAAATAACTGCGGATTCTTTTCCAGATACTGCGAGTCTGTTTGAAGCATCCATAACTGCCGGCCCAGAGAATCCATGATGAGTGAACAGCAGTGAACCGCTCTCTTTGAATACTCTTTTTCCTTCAATTTCAAGAGAGATGACAGATCTTAGAGTAACCCCGGACAGAGAGGCAAATCTTCCTTCCGTTTCATTAAATGATGTCAGTCCGGGTCTTAAAAAAGTCGGTCTATGCCCGAGTGATTCCGCAATTTTGTATCCTCCGCCACTGCCGAATCTCTTTGAATAGGACTTTCCGCCGGTGCAGATTATAACGGCTGACGATTGGAAGATTCCCGAGCTTGTCTTTATCTCATACAATCCGTCTGTTATTTTTACTTCTTCTGCTGTCGCTTTGCATATTATCTCGACATTATTTTCAATCATCTTCTTTTTCAATGCCGACAAAATTGTTTTGCTTTTTTCTGTTAAAGGGTAATATCTTTCGCCTTCTTTTAAGAAAGGCACATTCAAATCACTGAAAAATTCAATTAAATCATTATTTGAAAACCGCGCAAAAACATTTTTTACAAATAAATGATTACTACCCACATAATCATCTTCAGAGATTCTTTCATTCGTGATATTGCATCTAAAATTTCCAGTTATAGGAAGTTTGCCACCAGCTTCTTCATTTTTGTCAAAGAGAACAACTGAAGCATTGTTTTCGGATGCAAATATTGAGGAGAATATTCCGGCAGGGCCTCCTCCTATGACTGCAATGTCAAAAACGCTCTTCTTCAAATGATTTTAAGTAATGATTGATATTTAAATTTCTCAGCATCCATCCTCTGCCTTCTTCTATCAGTTCAAGAATTGAAAGAGACGCAGTATCCACCTGAAGCCTCCAAAAATATGGCTTATTGATATTCAGAAGCCCTGATATGAGAGGTTTGATTACAGCTCTGTGAGTCACTATCAAAACTCCGTTCTCTTCATCCCTGCATAATTCATTTGCGGCTTCAACGGTTCTTCTTCTGACTGAATCAAGAGTCTCCATGCCTTTCACATTTAGATTCTCAGGGTCATTGACCCAGATTTTCCACTCATCAGGGAATTTCTCTTTAATATCGGTTTTGTATCTGTTCTCCCAATCTCCGAGAAAAATATTATTGAATCTCTCATCAATATTTACTCTTATGTTTTTTCTCCTGCTTATTATTTCGGCTGTCTTTGATGCTCTTATTAGCGGACTTGAGTAGATTCTGCTTATTTTTATTTTACAAAGAAAATGAGAGGCATCCTCAGCCTGCATCTTTCCCCTTTCAGTCAGCGGGAAATCAGTTCTTCCCCTGAATTTTCCGTCTTTATTTCCCTCGCTCTCTCCGTGGCGCAACAAATATAAAAGCATCAGCTCTCCTTTTTTTGTTCCATAAATGTCTGAAAATTGTACACTGAGGGCTTCACATAAAAACTCCCCAGCACATGCTTTCCGTAGCTCTTTGTGAGGATTCTTTCGTCAAGTATATAAATCTCTCCTTTGTCGTCATTCTTTCTTATAAGCCTCCCCATTCCCTGCTTGAGCCTTATTATTGCCTGAGGCAGAGTGTACTCTCTGAACGGGTTAATCTGATTCTCCTCCATCACCCTGCATCTTCTTCTGATTATCGGGTCATCAGGCACGGCAAACGGCATTTTTAAAATAACTATGATTTCCAAAAGGTCTCCGGGAAGGTCAACTCCCTCCCAAAACATATTGGTTCCGACTAAAATTGAAGCCTTCCTCTGCTTATGCATATGAAGCAGTTTGTCTCCATTCTCCTCCTTCTTCTGAAACAAAAATCTTTTGTCATTGAATCTTTTTTTCAAAAAATCAATCTGTGCGTATGATGTCGCCAATATGAACATTCTTTTGTCGCTTGATGATAACACCTGTATTATTTGGGATGCCTTCTCCATGAATCCGTCCGAGTTCGGATCATCCATACCATTGAAGCATATCACCTTCATCTGTTCTTCATAATTGAAAGAGGACTCGTATGAATTTTCAAAGTGCGCGCGTTTTGTCTGATTTATTCCTGTCTGCTTTTTGAACATTTCAAATGAATTTGAAGCAGTCAGAGTGGCGGATGTGAAGATGAATGAAATATCTTCCCGCGAGAGCATCGCCTTTAAGAAAGGTTCTCCCGTATCTACTGGAAGTCCGTTTAAAATTATGTTTTTTCTGTTCGGAACATATTCATAGAAAAATGCATACTCTTCATTGTCAGCCTGTGAATTAACTGCAAAAGACTCAAAGAATCTGTTAGTTTTTTCAAATATGTATTTCAGAGTCTGATAAATATCAAGCATCCTGAATTTCTCTTCTTTAAGAAGTTTTATTCCCCTGTCTGCATTATCCGATATCGCAAAAAGCTTCCCGCTTATAAGCCTCACTCTCTCTTCGGCGCCTCTGAATATTCTTGATGAATATTCATTTCTCTCCTTATTCTCCGTCTCTGCAATATCAAGTATAAACCTGTAAAGAATGTCAATTTCATCCGTAGCATCATTCATGGTTGAAAGAAGATTCTCAAAATAATTCACAGCATCTGTGGAGAGGTTTGACGACCTGATGAATTTCATTTGACCTCTGAATGTGTGCGTGAAGTAATTCATTGTTTTTAGAACATACAAAAAATCAAATTTATATGAATAAATATCAGTTATGGCATTCTCCAGATTGTGCGCTTCGTCAAAGACTATACAGTCATATTCTCCGAGGAATTTATTTCCGAGTTCTGCATCTATAAGAGACAGATAATGATTTGTAAAGACTATCTGACTTGTCAATGCCTTCTCTTTCACCTTCAAATAATGGCATATGCCGCTAAACGGGCAGGTATTTTCAACACAGTATTCATTGTCACAGGTTATGTCTCCCCTATCAAGGTCATGATGATACTTCAATTCGCTCAAGTCCCCTGAATTTGTAAAAAGCAGAAAACCTTCAAGAGCAAGCTTGGTCAAAGGAGAAAAATTGCTTATATTTTCATTGTACTTCATGAAACAAAAATAATTCCCTATGCCTTTTAACATTGATGCGGAGACTGATATTCCCGTATAATCCGATGCGGTTTCAAGGTCCTTGTCAAACAGTTGCATCTGCAGGTTCTTCGTATTGGTTGAAATCACAGCTCTCTTTGAATCTCCTAAATTCTTAATGAGAGGTATAAGATACGCAAGTGATTTGCCTGTTCCGGGAGGAGCCTCCGCAATAAGAATATTCTGACTGCCTATAGCCTCGTTGATATCATCCATCATATTGAGCTGTCCTCTCCTTTTTTCAAGGTCGAAAGTCAATTTTTTCGGATAAGTTATTTTAAAGGATGAATCTACTTTTTGAAAAAAATGTTTTTTTGAAAATTTCATCTCTTCGGAAATATAATCGGAAAAAGGCCCCGGAGTATAATTTAGAAGAAATGAATTCAGAAGAGAGTCATTATAATGGGATATTCTATCCTTAAAAGCCTTTTCGGAGAAATTGCCTGTTTTATCAAACAGAATGGCATTCTTTTCTTCTTCGGAGATTCTGGAAAAGAGAGAAGATTTCTTATCCAACTGTTGCTTTCATTACCTCTTCTAAAGTTGTTATTCCCGCTTTAACTTTTATAAGCCCATCCTCTCTCAGCATCATAACTCCCTCTCGCCTCGCCTGCATTCTGAGTTCTTCCGTAGGAGCCTGCTTCACTATCATCTCTCTTAAAGTGTGGGTGAGAGGAAGAATCTCAAATATTCCGACTCGTCCCTTGTATCCTGTGTTTCCGCACTGCATGCAGCCCTTTCCAAGCATGAATTTTGCTCCGCGCATATACTCCGGATTTACTCCGTATCTTATAAGTTCGTCGTCAGAGACATCAACCTGAGTTCCGCAATGTTTGCACACTCTTCTTATAAGCCTCTGCGCCTCTATAAGAATAATGGCTGAAGCAACTTTATACGCCTCGATTCCCATGTCCTGAAGCCTTGAAATTGTGGCAATAGTGTCATTAGTGTGAAGAGTCGATAAGACAAGATGCCCTGTCAATGCCGCTTTTATTGCAATGTTTCCTGTTTCAAGGTCTCGTATCTCTCCCACCATGATTATATCCGGATCCTGCCTGAGAAATGCCTTCAATGCGGTTGAAAATGTATATCCAATGTTCTCCCTCACATTGACCTGATTTATTCCGATAAAATCATATTCTATAGGGTCCTCTGCAGTGGTTATATTGACATTCGGAGTATTCAATCTCGAAATCACAGAGTAAAGAGTGACTGTCTTTCCGCTTCCCGTGGGCCCTGTTACGAGTATAATTCCATTCGGCCTTTCAATAGACTCTATAAAATCATTGTATGCTTTTCTGCTAAGCCCTATGTCTTCAAGCTTCAGAAGAGATGACTTTTCGGCGATTCTCATGCAAATCTTCTCTCCGTGCGCAGTCGGAAGAGTCGACACTCTTAGGTCAATCGATTTTTCGGCAACCTTCATTCCTATTCTTCCGTCCTGAGGGATCCTTCTCTCTGATATATTCAGCCCAGCCATTATCTTCAGTCTGGATGTGATTGCGGGACCCATTGTATATTGCGGACTCATCACTTCCTTCAATTCTCCATCAACCCTGTATCTCACTCTCAATATTTTTTCAAACGGCTCTATATGTATGTCAGATGCGCCCTGCCTCACTGCCTCAACTATTATTCCGTTCACAAGCTTGACAACCGGAGCGGCATCGACATCAATCAGCAACTGCTGAGCATCAGGCATCTTTTCTTCTTCAATAATCTCAATGTCTTCGTCGTTGATTCCCATTTCCAGCAATACATCAGCCATGGAACCCGCAACACCATAGTATTTTTCGATTGCCTGAGAAATAAGATTCTCGCTTGCCACCAAAGGCACCACATTATATCCTGTTGCGAATTTAATATCCTCTATAGTATAGACATCGACAGGATTCGCCATTGCAAGAAAGAGATTCTTGCCCTCTCTCCTTATAGGTATAACCTGAAATTTCTGAGCTATCTGGGGGGATATTGTCTTTAGAGTCATTGGTTCAATCTCAAGGGAATCAAATGAGACTACCCCCACATTGTACTGCTTTCCCAATGTATGGGATATCTGTTCGTCAGTGACAAAATTCATCTGCACCAAAATACTGCCAAGCCTTCCGCCATTGTCTTTCTGCTCGGCGAGTGCGTGTTTCAGCTGATCCATATTGATGAGTCCTTCATCAATCAGCATGTCTCCAAGTCGTTTCCACATACATTCCCCCTTAGAGGTTAAAGAGTTATTTTATCAATTATATTCGTTTTAGTCAATAAGCAAATTTTTATCATATATATTGACTGTTAAATACAATTATATATAATATGTCAATAATAAAAGGAGACATAATGCCTAAAACTATTATTGAAAAAATTTTTCAAAAACATTCCAAGGACAATGTAAAAGCGGGTGAAATAATCTGGCTTGAAATTGACCTCAAAACTGCAAGGGATTTCGGAGGAGCAAATGTAGTAAAGACATTGAATGGATGTTGCAAAGCAAATCCGATAAAAGACAAAGAAAACACCTACTTCACATTTGACACAAATGCTCCCGCCCGTGATATAGGTTATGCCACGAACCAGATGATAATCCGTGATTTTGCGGCAAAAGAGAATCTTAAAGTTTATGATGTTGATCAGGGAATAGGGTCACATATAGGCATAGAACTCGGACAGGTTTATCCCGGAGTCACAGTTGTAGGAACGGACAGTCATCTCAATATAATGGGAGCAGTCTGCGCATTCGGCCAGGGAATGGGAGACCTTGACATAGCATACATATTCAAGTCAGGCAGAACATGGTTTGAAGTTCCGCACACAATCAAACTCAATTTGAAGGGAAAATACAAATATCCGGTGACAGCAAAAGATGTGACTCTTTTTATACTTAAAAATCTTGGAGCATCCGGAGCATTGGGATGTGCAGTGGAAGTATACGGTGAAGCAATTGATTCAATGAAATTGCATGAGAGAATCACTCTTGCAAGCATGGCGACCGAGATGGGGGCGATCACAATACTTATTCCTGCCAATGACGAAATAATCGAATACACGAAGAAGCATTCCGGAAGAAACGACATAGTAAAAATCGAAGCTGATTCCGACGCTGTATATATAAAGGAGATAACATTAGACCTCAACGGACTCAAGCCTCAGATAGCGAATCCGCCGAAACCTGACAATGTATCAGATGTCTTTGCTGTTGAAGGCAAAAAAATCAATTCCGTATTTGTCGGGTCATGCACAAACGGACGAATAGAAGATATTAAGCAGGTGATTGACATTGTCAAAGGCAAAAGAATAAAAGAGGATGTAATGTTCAAAATAGTTCCCGCCACAAGAGAGGTGTATGGAGAGATGCTTAAAAACGGATATCTCGAAATTCTTTTCAATTCCGGAATCATTGTATCAAATCCCGGATGCGGAGGCTGCGCAAGCGGACAGATAGGAATGACAGGGCCGAATGAAGTACAGTTGTCAACCTCAAACAGAAATTTCGCAGGAAAGCAGGGAAAGGGAGACACTTACATTGTCTCTCCTGTAGTGGCGGCATATTCTGCTCTTAAAGGCGTAATTTCCTATCCAAAGGAGTAAAAAATGGAAAAAATATTGAATGGCAGAATCTGGGTTATTGCTGATAAAGATGGAAAAAAAATCAATGATATAGATACTGACATGATTTTTCACAACAGATACCTTGCAATAACGGATATTTCCAAAATGGGAGAATATTCCTTTGACAATCTCAAAGATTGGGAGGATTTTTCCAAAAAGGCAAAAAAAGGCGACATCCTTATAGTCGGAGAGAATTTCGGCGCAGGTTCTTCAAGACAGCAGGCAGTTGATTGCTTCATTTCATTGGGAATTCAGGCAATTGTGGGAGAATCCTTCGGAGCAATTTATAAAAGAAACGCAATCAATTCAGGAATACCTCTCATTGAAGCTGTCGGAATATTTTCAAATGGGAAATTTTCTTCAGGAGAAGAAATCGAGCTGAATATTGTATCTGGAGAAATTAAAAATATTTCACAAAACAAGATTTTCAAAGCATCCCCATTGTCTAAAGTCGCCATGGATATCTACGAAGCAAAGGGTTTGATGAATCTTTGATGAAAAAAAAAATTCTTTTTATTTTCGGAACAAGGCCGGAAGCGATAAAGCTTGCTCCTCTTATTATTCTTGGGAAGCAAAATAGAAATTTCAGAGTGTTCACATGCTCCACAGGTCAACACAAGGAGATGCTCTCACAGGTTATTGATTTTTTTTCTATAAAGATTGACTATTCTCTCAGAGTAATGAAGCCAAATCAGTCACTCTCCTATCTCACAGGAGAAATCGCCAAAGGATTGGAAGATATTATTTCCGAAACAAAGTTTGATTTAATCATCGTGCAGGGCGATACTACAACCGCATTTATCGGTTCTCTAATAGCCTTTTACCATAAAATTCCGATCGCCCATGTGGAGGCCGGACTAAGAACACATGACAAATACGCGCCTTTTCCGGAAGAATCCAACAGAGCAATGATTTCAAGAATCTCAGATTTCAATTTTACTCCCACGGTAGTTTCTCAAAAGAATCTGCTTAGAGAAAATATAGACTCAAAGAATATTTTTATTACAGGAAACACAGTAATTGATGCGCTCTTGCTGGGAAGAAAAATAATAAAATCAAAGACTTGGTCTAAAAAATTAAAAAAGGAGTTTGAGTATCTTCCTAAGAATAAAAGATTGATTCTTGTAACCGGACATAGAAGGGAGAGCTTCGGCCTGCCTTTTGAAAATATCTGCAATGCCATTAAAACAGTAGCAGAACAGAGAAAGGATATCCATATTATATATCCTGTTCATTTGAATCCAAATGTGAGAAAGCCGGTAATGAATATACTTGGAAATATTAATAATATCACGCTTATTGAACCTGTATCATACCCTGAAATGATTTACTTGATGGAATTTGCTGATGTGATTCTAACGGACAGCGGAGGAGTTCAAGAGGAGGCGCCTTCTTTTTGCAAGCCTGTTTTCGTAATGAGAGATGTTACCGAAAGACCTGAAGGAATAACTGCCGGTGTTGCAAAACTTGTAGGATCCGACTCCAAGAAGATAGTTTCAAATATTATTAAAGTTTTAAATGATGATAAATATTACAAATCATTTTCATTAAGAAAGAATCCTTATGGAGACGGAAAAGCTTCTCTCAGAATTTTGAATATCTTTGAGGAAGTTTTAAGATGAATATCGGACTTATCACACCTTGGTTTGAACGGGGAGCCGGCAATGTATCAATTCAGTATCACGAAGCTTTGTCAAAATCCAACAAAGTATTTATATATGCTCGAGGCGGAGCGCATTACGAGAAGAAAGATGAAAAATGGAGTAAATTCAATGTCACTTACGGCTTAAGAATTCCTTCTTATGCGCGAGATCAAATTTCTTCGAAACATCTTTCGCGCTGGATTATAAATAACAAGATTGATATATTGTTTTTTAATGAGCAAGTCTCCTGGGAGATTATTTTTTGGCTGAAGTTGAATATGCCAGAAATCAAGATCGGTGCATATATAGATTACTATACTGAAGAGACACTTCTGCTTTTTGATATGTATGATTTTCTGATATGCAATACAAAAAAGCATTTTTCTGCCTTCAACTGGCATCCTCAGGCTTACTTTATACAGTGGGGAACATCAAAGAGCAATTTGAATTATAATGAAAATAATGTCGGTAAAAAGGCTCCTGTTTTCTTTCATTCTTCTGGATTGAATCCTCACAGGAAAGGAACTGATTTTCTTATAAGAGCATTCGACAAAATTGAAAATGAAGATGCAAAACTGATAATTCACTCTCAAAATGAATTATTATTTCAGGAGGATGACCTTAACAAAATCATCAACTCAAAAAACATTGAAATTATTGAAAAAACCATACCGCTTCCGGGGCTTTATAATTTAGGCGATGTTTATGTTTATCCCTCAAGACTTGAAGGCATCGGACTGACAATTGCAGAGGCTTTAATGTCTGGTTTGCCTGCGATTGTTCCAGATGCGGCTCCAATGAACGAGTTTGTTGAACATTTAAAAACAGGGTGGCTTGTAAAAATTGATAGATTTGTCGCAAGATATGACGGATATTATTGGCCGCAGTCTTTTGTTGATTTAGATTCATTAAAGAGTGGTATGGAATTTTTTATAAATAATTTTTCAGAAATGCGGAAATTCAAGAAAAACGCCAGAGTGTCAGCCGAGACATTTTTTGATTGGGAAAAACAACATGATGCAGTAAATAAAGTTTTTGGGGAATCTAAAGTAAAAAGTCCCGAGAGCAGAACTGTTGACATGTGTAAAAAATATATTTTGAATAAAAATCAACAATTACCGGAAATAATGAAAATGGTTTTATCTAAAGCTCCGCTTCCTTCAGCTTTTAAGAATTTGATCTATTCATCCATATTGAAAAAAAAGTGGGAGAGCAAAATATCATAGCCTGAGAATTCTTTTCAATCCCTGTTTTACAACTCCATCCAATTTAAAAATTAATATAACCAGAGTTGAAGAGACTGCCATTAAAAGTATTTTCATTACAATTACAAATAGACTGTTTTTCAATAATCCTGCGACTGCGCATATAGCAATTATTATAAGACCTATAAGAACTTTTTTTAAATTATGATCAAATTTAATCTTCTTTGAAACCTCTCTGTAGGTCAGAATGTAGATTAAAAAAGTCGAAACTAAATTTGTAAGACTGACAATTCTATAATCAAAATATTTTAAAAGCGATAGATTTAAGAGAATGTTTAAAACTGCTCCTATTGATACAATACCTGTCAATACATATGTTTTTCTTATTATCATAAAATAAAATGTGTGAAAATAATAAAGAACATATAAAATATTTGAAACTGAAATTATTGGAATTACTATTATTGATTTCATATACTCCGCCGTAGCAAATACTGATATCATTTCCCCTGCAAATAAAGAGAGAAAAGCACCTACAAGAAAGCAAAAACCGGAAATTTTAAGGAAATATGAGCTGAATATAGCATCTTTTTCATTTGAGTTATAATATATTTTCAGACTCTCCACTCCCCATACAAGAGAGAATGGCGTTAATATCAGAATATTAAGAAGTGTGCCGATTCTGTTTCCCAAAGAGTACAGTCCCGCTTCATATCCGCCTCTTATATTCGTTATTATGATCCTGTCTGACATATTTACAAACCACATTGACAAGCCTGAAATCACTATCGGAGCACCCAATATAAATATTTCTTTGATTATTGTTTTGTCCCATATCAGAGAAAATTCCGGCAATAACATGATTGTTGAAAGTATAAATACCACTCCCTTTGCCAAAAACATACCAAGAAAAGCTCCTTCAATACGCATATTCATCACAACTATCAGAAAATAAGTAAATATTAAAGTCAATGCTGAAGCTAAAACTGAAAAAAATGCAAATATTTTTGATTTTTCTTTTGCCCTGAATATATTCAAAGGCACTTCAATTAAGGATTCCGAAATCGCTGACAAAATAATGATTGTGAATATTCGAGTAGAATCTATTCCTATCAGCCATTTTATAAGATTGGCGCAAAAAATCATTGAAATTGCTCCCACCAGCAATGTTACTGAAAGGGAATATGCATAAGTTAGAAAAATAATCTTTTGCCGCTTTCCAGAATCTTCCATATATAATTTTAGCATAGCTGCAGGGCCGCCACCTTTCATTATGATGCTTAGAACGGTATAAAGTGTTAACCCGGCCGAAAATATCCCAAACTCCTCAACTGTCATGTGTCTGGTGTATAGAGGGACCAAAAGAATCGCTATAGATCGGGAAATTATATTCCCAATTCCAAAGATTGCAGATTGCTTAATTATTCTGTTCATACGGGATTGCCGTCTTGCTTGAATTATAATTTACCAAAATTGCAAAAATTATTCCTATTATGAGGTTGAACCTGTAAATATACATGGCACTTGAAGAAATGCTTATTACGAGATAATTTAGCATTGAAACAATCAATGCAAAAACAATGTAATTTTCTCTATCATAAATCAAGATTCTTACAGCTTTAACGGAAAGAGTGAAAAATATGAGAAGAAGGGAAAAAAGTCCTATTAAGCCCATTTTATAAACGATTATTACATATGAATTATCAATTACTTCCTTTTGGAGACCGGTATTCTTTTGAAATACAGGAGCTCCGATTCCTGCTCCCATAAATGAGTCATCTGTGACCATTTTCATGACTTCTTTGAAATCCTCCTGTCTCACTCCCAAAGCTCTGTCATCCGATATTCTCTCGCTGGACATCGTGTTCATTCTTTCTCTGAGAAGCTTGAATATATTAAAATATTTGTTCATAAAAATCAATGATCCAGTAGCAAACACAGTAAGAATAACTATTGCAATAATTATTTTTTGAAAGGTATTCCTATTGAAACCGAGAGAAAATAAGAAATATCCAAATCCCAAAATTATATCTGCAAAAAGAATGAGCCATAAACTCCTTTGAAGAGACAAAAGAGCAAGAATTATCCCTATAATGCATATTGCAATACGCACTGCTCTGCTCATCACACTCTGTTTAATAAATAATGAAAAAAAGGCAAGAGGAAATGCAAACAATCCTATATTTGCCTGCTGTGTCACAACTCTCTTAAAATCAAAATGCACAAAATTATAATAATATCTAAGGCAATATTCAATAAAAATAATTGCTGTAGCGAGAAAAATCACTTTTTCGTATTTTTTTGCAAGCAGAATATTATCACTTTCATCATTTAACAACAAAACCATTACATAGAGTGACTGATAAAAATATTCTCTGACAAGCCATTCGGATTTATACCCTTTCAAATAACCCATAATTGTAAAGATTATCAAAATTCCTTCAAAGAGAATGAAACTCACAGGCAGATAATTTATCCTATTTTTGATATTATTGTAATTTAATGTGTTTTTAACTAACAAATAGACCAGCAAAAGTATAAACCCTCCGATTATATGATAATCATTAATTCCTATGGATACCGGAGGTGAAGCATAATTACTCAATGGAAAAATCAGAATTGCGAACATAAACAGCAGAAGCATATTCTTTACTATCAGGTACAAATATAAAACAATAAAAACTGCAACAATAAATAATGCTAATAACAATAGAGTTTTGCCGAATAAAAAATAAGAGAGAATGAGAAGTCCCGCTAAAACCATCAGACAGAAAATTTCAAAAATTCGATTTCTTTTCAGACCATTAAGCATTTGAAGGTTTTGACTCTTTATAGATTGAATAAATCATAGAAAGTATCAGACCCAAGAATAATCCCAGAATAATTCCATCCCTCTTTTTAGGGAAAATATGAGTTTCAGGAATCTCGCCCCTATCAATTATATATATTGAAGGAACTGTATTTTTTTCATTAAGGACAGCCTTTTCAAGCTCGGCTTTTACTGTAGTATATAGATTTATTGAAATATCGGATTGAATTTTTAAAGCTATATACTCCTTGATCTTTGAGGGAAGCTTTGCCAATGAAATTTGATTTGATGATGATACGCTGTTGTAAAGACTGTCAATAACTGCCTCTGTTATCTTTGATTCTCTGTCAAACTGTTCGTATAATGATTTGTCATTTAACACTATTAAAGCTTTTTCTTTATTGATAAGTTGATTGGTCAATTCCTGCTTTAAAGGCATTACAATATTTGTGTAATATGATTCATATTCAATTTGCGGATATACAAGATTTTCTCTATTTTGAAAGGATTTCAAACTGTCAAGGCGGGACTCCATTACACTTAAAAGCTCTCTTTCTCTTACTTCGAGATACTTGCGGTAATTTCTGGCGAGAAAAATTTCACTCTCTTTATAAAATGAATCTATAACCTCAAGATATGAATTAGTAAGCAGAGTTGCAAACTCAGGGTCATTATCAACAGCGCTTAGCAGAATCAATCCGTCTTTTAAGGGACTCACCGCAATATTTTCTTTAAGCCAGCCATATGCCATAAAGTTTTTCTTTATCTTCTTTTTCTCCATAAGAGAAGTCTTTTTGATAATATTATCCATAATGAAACGGGTTTGAATAAGGTTTTCAATATAAATTTTGGAATTTCCCGAACTCGTTCCGGAAATCAATCCTTTCAGCAAATCAATTTCACCTGTGTTTGTAGAAGAATTGACAATGTAAAATGAACCTGTTGATTTATACTTTTTAGGCAAAGTAAGAGTCAGCAACAATCCCATAACAGCGCATCCTATAGAGATAATTATTATGAACCGAAGTTGTTTTTTTAAAATTCGATAAATTTGTTCGAAAGTATAATTCACATTTCACCCCTTAAAAATTAATTATTCTGTTCACTAACAAAGCAGTTAGTGTGGTGGCTATTATTGACAGAACCGTATTGAAATCTCTTATGTAAGCAAGGTAATTTGCCGGAATATAGATTTCATCTCCGGGAAGAATTTGGCTTGAACTATTTTTGTATTTGCCGTTAGCTCCTTTGACCTTTATGCCGATGAAAGAACCGTAATGGGTTATTCCTCCGCACATTGCTATATACTCTCTCACCTTCAAATTCGGATTATAGGAGAGAACCTTTGGACTTTTGACTTCACCTGTAACAAATACCACATCTTTGTAAATAAAAATATAATCTCCAAGCCTTACATAATCATCCAGTGATTTATTCTCCACAACAGAACCGTTTCTGACAAGTATTGAATCACTTGATATATTTATTCCTGAAGGAAACTCACTTAAAAGCAATTTGTATGTTTTGTTGATTTCAAAGCGTCTGTATGATATTTGATCTCCAAAATCTATATATACTCTTTCTTTGATATTCAGTAGCTCAATCTCTACATCTTTTACTACAAGAACATTTTGATATGACAAAAGAATACTCTGCTTCAATTCCTCCATAGTCTTTCCTGCAACATTTACTTTTTCAAAGGCGACAATATCTGCTTGTTGTTCGGTTGTTTGATTGAAATTTCCTTCAAATACATTTGAAACAGAGTTTTGTTTCAGTTTGTAAAGAAAAATATTACCGTTTTTATTCACAGAGGTATTGAATTCAAGACCTTCAAAGTCTGAAAGTATAGTGATTCTGAGTTCATCGCCTATTGAAAGGTAAAAATCCTCTCCATAGCAAATAAAACCGAAAATCATAATGCTTAAAATTAAAGATAGCCTTTTTTTCATTCATTCTCCTATTTTTAGTCTTTAAGTATAAAACAAATGGATATTTTGTCAATAATATTGTTGAACATCGCCATCGGCAGATTTATCATTGCTTTTTGCTACAGATGTTTTATAATTAACAGATGTTTATAAAAGTTATTTTCATTCTCCTCTCTATCTTTCAATTCAATCATTTATGCGGAGAAAGCATCAAAATCGGCTGGTATTCAGACAGTGATGCAGAATATCTGAAAATGGCAACCGGTGTACTTCCGAATAAATATGGGTTTATTGACCCTTATCACAAATATTACAATTTATTTCTCAACTATTCCGTATTCAATTATTATGACAATTTTGAAAATGTGGATTTACTTAAAACTACGGCTGTTCTGAATCTGGATTCTACATTGGTTTCTGATAAAAAATTCATAGCTGACTTGCCGCGCTATTCGGCTCTCTCAAGACTTTTATTCGTCTTTCCTCAAAAATCATCTTTCCCCGACACTTTCACATTTGATATTTATATTGCTTTTAAAGATGGGGCTGTGAAATCAGACACCAGCTCAATAAAAAAATTCTCATTCACCGGAAGAGATAACAGCTATCCTGTTTATTCTTTTCTCTCTTCTTATTCAACTGATACTTCATACTTCTATTCTGAATTTAATTTCAATGACAAAGAGCTTTTTCATTCTATTAAAAATCCGTATGTATATAAACTTGCCGACATAGTAGGATTCTCTTTTCGAAAAGCAGAAAGAGACTCTTGGCTTGTTGTAAAAATAATCTTCTCAAAAGATAAAAAAGATAGAGAGCTCCTAATATGCTCAGATACTTCAGCTTATAAGAATCTTCCGAAAAACTCATTAAGTGAAGGCATTGTGCTGACGCTTGACGGGTATATCTCTGCAAATTATATAGATTTTAAGAAGATGGATTTTCAAGAAATGTATGAATCAGACATTTTAATTTCAAATCCTTATTATCTTTCACTTTCAGATACTCTTTTTAAGTGTTTTGATTTTAATATCAAAAAACTGCTAAAAGTTGTTGGGAAACAAGAACTTGATTCAATTACTGATATAATTTTTTATGCAAGAAACAGTGATATTGCAGATGTCTCATTCTCATACGATAATGCGTATTCGCTCTCTGCAATGAAATCAATTGTTGACAGGATCTTGTCCTATAAAAACAAAAATATCTGGGGATTCTACACTGCAGATGAAGTTGAGAGATCCGAAGTATATAATCATGACAGGTGGATGCACTCTTATGCTGTCAAAAGCTATCCTTCAAATAGAATTTTAAAAAAAGATAAAAATACAGTAAAATTTCTTCAGAATGAAATAAGAAAATATATCAAATCAAAGGGAAAGATGCCTTTTACTTTATCCACAATACATTTTTATACTGAAAAAGGGGGCATGATTTCAGATTATGATTCTTCTTTTTCCATTTCAACAGACTCTTTTATATTTTATGATGATTATTCTTACACAAACTCATTTGTCAACAACTTCTTAAAGTTAGAAAAATTATCGGATTCTCTCTCTCTTAAAATACTATATGTCGGAGATGCATATTCTGCTCCAAGCAAACAATCTTTAAGTTTTAATAAAATGAAATGGCGGTTTTTCACTCCTCTTATAATGGGAGCTGACGGTATGCTTTTCTTCTCTTACTCTTCAAGAAAAGTCTCATCTTTTAGTCAGTTGCTTGCGGACACGAATAAAATGAATATCGGATACTTCTCAAAATTCATATATGAAAACGGGATTATAGACTGCTTGCCTGACGCGGAGTTCTTTGTTATTCCTACAGGAAAATATCTCGACAGAATTTCTTCAGTTTTTTCTGACAGTGTCGGCAATATTTTTATTATGTATTTTGGAAGAAATTTGAACACTCCTCTGCGCGAAGACGGAAATTTCAGAAATATGCTCTTCAACGAAGAAGATGAGGATATCAGAGAAGTAAAGAAACTTATGAAAAACAATAATTGCTTTGTCTCCGACATTACTCCATATCTTGATGAATCTCTTAATATAATTTCAGATGAATCTGTCAGGAGTTTTTATGGAGCAGAGTCATGCGATTCTTCTGATATTTGTAAAATTCTTAATTCTAATTCATTCAATCTTTTGGTATCCGATTATGATGTTAAAATTATAAATATATCCACTGCTGATGTCTCAAAATTTAACACTGTTTACTCAAAAGATACAATTTTTATCACAATTGCTGACCCTCAGGTTCTATCTGAAGCATCTCTTTCAATATCATATTTGGATAGTAATCTGAAATTGGTGAGAAATAATTTAATTTATAGTTCTAAAGGTGCTCAAAATAAATGGATCAGATACTCTAATAAAATTCCATTGAAAAATGGCATTAACTCTTCGAGCGGTCTTGTAATTAAATATATCAATGTTTGGGGAGAACGAAAATCCGAACGTGTTCATCTATAAGTATCTTAAATTATTTGGAAGATTCTTGACAAAACTCAATTTATATTTAATATTGACTTATGCAATTAATTGAAACTGGAGTTTTCAAAAAAGCAGAGGATGAAAAGTATGAAGCCTTATACAAAGGTATTCCATTTAAATTGGGGGTTTCTTCCGAACATTTTTCCACTTGGCTCTTTTCATCTCTTGAAAAAAGAAAAATTGATGAGATCGCAAGAGAAATATCCGGTGTATATTTTATATGTGTGAGAGATAAAAGAAAGAATGAAATATATATTTTAATTGATAATGCCTCGCTTTTTAAAGTTTATTATGGAAATAATTTTTTTTCAGACAGCATCCTTCAAATTGCAAAACAAGAAGGATTGACATCTGCAAATGTCAATCGTGAAAAGATTCTTGAATATATCCGTTTCGGAGGTTTCTTCCCGCCTGATACTCTCTTTGACAATATAAAGCAGTTGTCAGGGGATGAGATTCTCTTTGTCAACAGGGAAAAGGAATTCAAAATACTA
Source organism: Caldifarciminota bacterium UBA2202 (assembly GCA_002327905.1). GTDB lineage: Bacteria > Hydrothermota > 32-111 > 32-111 > 32-111 > UBA2202. Next base: position 68,188 of record DCUY01000067.1, read on the forward strand.
AAAAAAGAAGAATCCGTCTCTTGCATTGAATTTGAAGATTTTTTCGACGAACTCGAAATATCTCTAAATAATTCAAAAATAAGCTGTGACCTTACAGGAGGAATGGATTCAAGACTATTGGCAGTTGCATTAAATTTTCACAAAATGGATTTATCTCTATTCACTGCCTCAAGTCAAATTAAAAAAGAATCATCCATTGCAAAAAAAATTTCTGACATTTTAGGGATAGAGCATCTGGAAATTGAAAACACTCTGTCGGATCCGGATTTTGAGCTGAAATCATCCGATATTTTGTCCGAAGGACTTGTAAATACTATAAATATGCACAGAAATATTCAGGTGGCTGATTTTAGAAAAAGACACGGTTTCAACCTGATTTTCAATGGAAACGGAGGGGCTCTATATAAAGAAATATACATGATGCACGAGTTCCCTTTTTATACAATAGGCAAATTGGATGCCGCAAGGACTTACAGAATGAGAATTGAACCTGTAAAATTTCAATTTGATATACTTGAAAAAAACATGTCTGCATTAAAAGACGAAGTTGATGAATCTGTTATCTCAAAAATAAAGAGTGTGCTTTTGTCTAAAAAATCCGACTCTTTAATGAATATTTGGTATAAACTGGAACTTCCTGCTGTAACTGGAGCTCTATCATCAACCATCACAAATAATTATTATGATGTTTATTCCCCATTCTTGGAGTATTCTCTTTTCTTATATTCTATAAGACAAAATGTGAGTGAGAAGGTATTTGATATGTGGCACAGAAAGCTAATTACAAAATATAATCGCAGAGTCGCCCGCCTCAGCACTACAAATGATGTCACATCCTCTTCTGAGTATCGCTATATGGCTAAGGACGAATTTATCACTATTTATAACAGAGGATACAGATTGTTGAGAAAGATCTCTCAGAAAACTTTGAGAAAGACTCTTTTTCTGGGAAATTCTCTGTCTGATTCATATTATTCAAATGTAAGGAATTCAAAGTATGTGCGGGAAAATCTTCAGCTTTTGGTTGATATCGGAATTTTAAAAAAGAATATTGATATTAACTATATAAGCAACAACACTTTGGGAAACTTAGTTTCGATTTCGTATTTTCTTCAGGAAATAGATAAATAAATTTAATACTCCCCGTTATGCAATCTTTCATATTTCCTCTCCACTTGACATTGCCTTAAATCCTGATATTATACTTATATGTTGAACAAAGAGACAATACTCAATGAACTTATCAGCATATCCATTTTGATAAGCTCAAAATCCTCTTTAAATGACCTTCTTGACACTGTTTTGCTGAAAGCAAGAGAAATAACGAATTCGGATGCAGGGTCGCTGTACCTTAAAGAGGGAAATCGCCTGATATTCCTGATAACGCAGAATGATACTCTAAAAGATATAAATAAAAATTTCAAATCATACCCGATATATATTGACAAGCATTCTATAGCCGGTTACGCCGCTTTTACAGGAGATATAATCAGAATAGACGATGTTTACAACATCCCCAAGGAGTATCCTTTTTCTTTCAATATTGAATTTGACCAAAACAATAATTATAAATCGACATCTATGCTGACTATACCGATGAAGGATAATGAAAAAGAGGTCATAGGAGTTCTCCAGCTTATAAATGCCAAAGATAAAGATAACGAGACAGTCAGCTATTCCGATGAAATTGAAAAAATAGTAGAGTCTTTCGCATCAATCGCCGCAGTGGCAATAAAAAATGTTCAGCTCAAGGACAGCATCAAAAGAGCTCATCTTGAGACAATTTACAGATTATCTGTTGCAGCAGAATACAAAGATACTGATACGGGAAGCCACATTAAAAGAATGAGCAAGTATTCGGAGATTATTGCAAGAAAAATGGGATTTGACAAAAATTACTGCGAACTCATTCTATATGCAAGCCCTCTTCATGACATAGGAAAGCTCGGCATTCCCGATGCAATTCTCACAAAACCCGCAAAACTCGACCCTGACGAGTGGGAGATGATGAAAAAACACACTGCAATGGGATACGAAATTCTAAAGGATTCTTCAGAGCATCTTATTAAATTTGCGGCATCAATCGCTTTGACTCATCATGAGAGATATGACGGGAACGGATATCCCAACAGACTCAAAGGAGACAATATCCCGATTGAAGGAAGAATTGTCTCTCTTGCGGATGTCTTTGACGCTCTTGCCACTAAAAGACCTTATAAGGAGCCTTGGCCACTGGACAAGATAATTGATTTGATTCAGGTGGAGAGAGACAAACAGTTTGACGCAAAGGTCATAGATGCTTTTCTTGACAGTCTTGATGAAGTTCTTGAAGTTCAGAGACGCCTTTCAGAATAATCAGATATTCAAGCGCAGACTTTATTTTTTTTGATTCATATTCCCAATTATACTTTTCCTTAATCAAAGAAATTGCATTATCGCTCATTCTTGCAGAATCTTTTGCAGTCAAGTTATTTATTCTGCTCACAGCATCTTCAACACTGCTCACATTGAAACCATTCTCATAATCTTTCACAAAAGAAACAAGACCTTTTTGAATTATTACTGGGATTCCGGAGAGCATATAATCAAACTGCTTTACCGATATATTCCGTCTGAATTTTTTATTCGGCTTCATCATCACAAGCCCGATATCCATTGATGGTAAAATCTTCATCAGGTCGTCATAAGGAGTCAATCCGTGATAAATAAGGTTTGAATTTTTCTTTAGAGCCTCTTCAAGATAATCATTCTCCATCTTAGTGTAGGTTCTTCCGAATAAGTGGAGTTTTGAATTTTTCAAACGGCTCGCAATTTCAACAAGCTCTTTCAATCCTCTTTCAAAATAAATTCCACCCGCATAGACCAGATTCAATTCCGATTCACTCTTTACATGCCTCTTGATTTCAGTAAATTCCGGAAAATTATAAATTGCAGTTATCCTCAAATTCATCATGTCCCCATACTTCTTTTCAAGAAATCCGTCAGCCACGAACAGCCAGTCAAAAAGAGGCAGAAGAAGCATTTCGGAGAACATCAGAAAGAGACTCAACAGAGGAAGAAAGAGAATGGGGATTTTTTTAGAAATCAGAATCTGGCTGGGATAATCCTCATGCATGTCAAAAATATATATGTTGCTTCCTGCAAACACTCTTAGAAGCAATATTGCATAAATAAGCTCAAAATCATGAAAAATGACAATGGAGTTTTTTTCTCTCAGCAGACGCCTAACTATGCGAAGAATCATTTTTATTCTTGAGAGTTTACTCTCTTCCGATTTAATCGCCTCTATATTTATTGCAGAAGTGAATTCTTTCGGTATTTTATCTTCCGAACAGAGCAATGTCACATCATAATCATTCAAGAGAGAACAAATCTCCTTATGATAGATTCTATGGTCATCAGCCCTGTGCAGTGTAGTAGCGGCGAAGAGTTTTATTTTTTTCTTCAAATATTCATTTTCAAGCTTGCTAATTTTGCTGAAACACCTTTTACAGCAGAGAGTTTGTTATATAATTCCTTTGCTTTTTTGTCCGAACCGGACAGTTCAATCATTACAAGGCCGCATTCTGAGCATACATTCTCTACTCCGTCATGAATTCCAAGTCTTGTCTTTATAATACATCCGTATTCCGTTAAGAGCTTTTGCACTGTAATGGCGGATTTGCTCCTGTTGCTTACAAGTATCAGAATAACATTTTTTTTCATCTTGTCCTCCTATATTTTAAAATTTTCGTCAGGTTTCAACATTTTAATTCCTTCTTTGCAATATAATCTTATATCAGTTTTACAGCTCTTGTCAAGGCAAAGAATATTCCCCTCTCCTTTCAACACGGGATATCCTGAAAATTCCTCTGCCATGTCCTTAATACACATATTCTTCATTCCATTTATTTTTGAAAGTGAAATCATCTCTTCAAGCATCCCGTCGTATTCGCAAAATGTATTTCTATCAAGAGAAGAAGGATGAAAAATAGTCGTCATTACTCCGGATGTATTTTTAATCTCTTCAGCAATTATTTCAGGCGGATAATTTTCATTTTTTTTTTCCGAGACCATTGCGCTGTCCATAAATGAAGCAGGAAATTCAAGAGGTCCTCCGGAGATTAATCTGTACGGTTTTGAGAAACCGTTTGAAAATCCTATTTTTCCGCGCATGCCTACGGAAAAGTCCGCTTCAATCTTCATCTCTTTCAAAGTTTCGGCTATCTCTTTATTCACAGGAAAGAGATAATGAAATCTTGAATACAAAGCTCCTTTTTTTATTGAAGAGAATCTTTTTATTTCCCTCTTGATTTTATCTTTTTTTCTTCCCGATTCATAGGTAAGATGCACTCCGGACTCGGAATCTAAAGGGAGATTGTTTATTATCCTTTTTGATTCTGCAAGAGAGTATCTGTTTGTAAATATATCCTTCTTTTCCGCAAAGACAAAATAAACAGCAGAAAGATTGTTCTTTTCCGCAATTTCATTTATTTCATTCAATCTATCCCACGGATCGCTTTTTTGATTCTTTCTTATTTTCAAATATTCAGAAGCGATTTTATTCTTAAAAATCAAACTTAGAAAAGGATATAGAATATCCTTGCGTTTTTTAAAATATCTTACTCTGTCAAAATCGAATGTCGGCAAAAAATATGACTCTTTCATCTCTATTCTTTCTGCAAATAAAGAATTCTTTTTTAAGACGATCTCTTTCAATTCAGATGCAAAATCCGTCAAAAGATATTCAGAGAAAGGATATCTTCTGAATTTTTGATATTTGAAATAATTTTTCTTTTCTTCAAACTGAAATTTGTTGTACATAGCTGACAGAACAAATGATATTATGTCAAACGAAAGTATTAATGCGTCTCCTTTACTTAAAAAGAGGCTGTTTGAGCCATTTGCTTCAATTCTGTTCGGAAGAAAATATTTGCCTCTGATTTCAATTTTTTCAATAATCCCTGCATACATCTTCTCATCTCTGACTATGAATATACCTCCCCTTCTGATATCAGACAGACTATCCACATATTCCACTTTTGTGCCCGCATCTGATTTTGCAATTCCTGTGTGCATAAAAATATTCTCTACAGCCGATTCAAATTCCAAATTCGATAGTCTTGAAGAATTAATGAATGAAATCATAAAACCCGGAAATGTTAAAATAGCTCTTTATTTTTGGATTGAACATTGACTTATACATTGAAATTCTCTTTGTATTCGCTCCGTGAAAATCAATTGCATATTCACCCAGCGCACCGCTCTTCAAAACAGAATATATCAGAAGTGCAGTGTCTTTACCGCATATATTGTATGTGTAGGCGGTTTTATTCTCTTTATCAAGAAGAAAAACAACAGAAGCGCTGTCATTTGAGAAGCATTTCAGCATATCATTCTTTTTAAGAGATTCCATAAAAACTTTATATTCTTTTTTTGATGCAGGAGGGTTGTTATTATAAGCGTTTTTTAGCATATTATAATTTGCTTCAAAATCGCAGTTTTCCGTGTATTTTTTCAGTTCTTTATTTCTTATCATTCTGTCAACTGAATCCAGAGTTTTGTCCCCGTATTCAAGGATATATGTATATTTTAGGGATACTTTCGCGCCGCTCCACGCATAATGCCTTGAATCATCAAATTCAGGCGACTGAGAGGCGGAAAAATAAGAGAAGCGGCTTTTTAAAAACCTTATATAATCACCCACAGCGGATTCATAAAATCTGAACTTCTCTCTCTCCCCTTCAGGAGGATTATTAAATAAAATATTAAAATAAGGAGTGAAGGGGGGATTCAAGAATATTTTAAAGAAACCTCTCTTTATGACATTCGCAGGAAATAAGGCAATTGGACCGTTTTTCCCAACTATTGAATAAATTTCTATGTTTTTGATTTTTTCAAGGGAGGAGATATAATCGGGACTCACAAAAACATTTCTGAATTTGAATTTTCCAATTAGTTTTGCATATTCTGCACAGCTTATTCTCTCTATTTTATTCTGATACATATATATATTGTTTTATTTTATTAAAAGTGTTCTCTTTTATTCCGTTTATTTTCATCAATTCTTCTGGATTTTCAAAGGAGCCGTTTTTTATTCTAAAATCCAGAATGTCATTCGCTTTCTTTTCTCCGATTCCCGGTATTTTCATCAATTCTTCTAAAGTTGCCGTATTCAAATTTATATATACTCTTTCCTTTTTCACAGGAGTTTCAAATCCTTTTATTCCGTTCTCAACTTTAGCATTGATGAAATACATTGTCAGTGACAACGCAGTGACTATCACAGTGAAAAGCAAATACACTTTATCTTTCATTTATTGTCTCTATTAAAACATCCGCCACATCAGCAAGACTCGCCTTTGAACATTTATCTGGAGTATCCTCCGGTGTGTGCCAATAAGCATAGTTCATATCAATTATATCTACGCATCTGAAGCCCTTTGCATTAAGAGCTATATGGTCATCATCAACAAAATAACCTATCTCTGATTTGAATGTCTTCTTTTTGAGCTTTTCCGCATTTCCGAATATTTTTTCATTCAGGTCAGAATTGGCGATCTCCGAATTTCCTTCTTTGTATATCATAAGGTCTTTATCGCCTATCATATCAATCAAAATAGCAATATCGGGTATTGTTCCCGTAAATTTCGCCGCAAAATATTTTGACCCGACAAACCATTCATCATAATGCATTTCCCTTCCGCCGTCTTCGCCGTCAAACAGCACAATTGTTATTTTTTTATCGCTTTGTTCTTCCCTAAAATATTTCAGCATGGCTAAAAGAAGCGCAGTGCTTGAGGCTCCGTCATTTGCTCCCATAGTGGGTCTTCCCTTCTCTGATGAAAAAGGCCTGGAATCATAATGAGAAAAGAGCATTATTCTCTCTTCTCCTCCTCCGTCATATTCTGCAATTATATTTTTAAATATGATAGTGTCTTTTGAATAGGACATTGCTCTTTTGAATTCCTCCGTATATACCGTGTCCGCATATTTCCCTGCCTCCTTAATCAGAAAATCAGCGCATTCTTCATGCGCTTTTGTTCCGGGTACACGCTCCTTAAAAGAGCATTGAATTTCAATAAGAGAGAATGCATAGTCCGAATCAAATTGATTTGCCCCGCATGAACTCAAAATGGGAAGAAGCAGACTAATCAGTATTGAATATTTTTTTAAAAATGACATCGGATTTCACCTTCAGTTCTTCAAGAGTATCATCGTTTTCAATGCAGACATCAGCATATATTTTCTTCTTTGCGTCGCTCCATTGATATTTATCAAGCATTCTGTAAAGGTTTTTCTCCGCATTTTTTCTGCTCTTTGAAGCACGCAGAAATCTTTTCTCAAAATCACCGTCTGTCACAAGAATATTGAGATCAAAATATTCGTCTATCTGCCATTCAAACACAAGGGCCGCGTCCATTATAACATCGTCGTATTTTGAACATCTGTTTATTATCTCTTCAGGAAGATGCATATACATCCAATTGTTATATTTAATGAATTTTGCTTCATCCTCAATAAAAGTCTTTCTCATGACTGTGAGATAATCATCATCCGCCTTTATTTTCAGAAGCGAGAGTATTTCATTCTTGTTCTCTTCAAGCACTTCTTTTCCTATATCATCACCGCTAAGAACTGTGATTTTTCCGTGTGAGAGAAACTTGCTGAATGAACTCTTGCCGCTCGCAAATTTCCCTGTGACTGAAATTTTCATTGCATCTTCTTTCTATTTGTGCAGAAACATATAAAATAAAGAGTCCTGTTTCCTATCAAATCGCTAATCTGTATATGTTTTTTTATGTAACCGACCTCTTTTTCAGTAGCTTTATAATTCTCCTTGTTTCCTACAAAAAACAGCAGGTCGCCCTTAAATACATTCCAAATCAATTCAAGCATTTTATTTCTGATGTTTTCTGGAATAAATATTGCCGAGAAAGGAGCAAGAAATATTTTTATTTTTGTAAGGCGCCCCAATTCTCGTCTGAGACACATTCCTGTAAAAGAGAGTGATTTTATCTGAAACTCCTCAAAGTATTTTGAGGTGAGATTCTCTACTGCATAATAATCGTACTCTTTTTTGTGATGAAAATTCCATGGCGCTTGAAACGGAAAGAGTCTGATTGACCTGTTCGGAGTTGTGAGAATAAGAGTTCCCCCATCCCTTAAAACTCTTTTTGCCTCTTTGAAATATGTTGTAGGATCTGACAGCTCCTCTAAAGTCTGAAAAGATACAATCGAATCAAATACTGATTCCTGAAGAGGAATATTTTTCTTTTCGACAGCGTCTATTGTGAAAAACTCAATATTGTCATTCTTGTATTTATTTCTCGCATTTTTTATATTTTCAGGATCTTTGTCTATTCCCACAACTTTTAATGCTGTTTCGGACAGAATTGATGTACCGCTCCCATCGCCACACTCAAAGTGAAGTACAGTCTTGCCTTTTACATAATCACTTATCAGACGGTATTCCTGTTCCTTAAAAACACTTAATTGAAATACAGCTCTGTCGACAATCTGAAGATTTTCATTTGTTTTTGATATCATTCAAACTCCCTTAAAGATTTCGATCTTACAAGATTTATAATAAAAAAGAACTGATCGACAAAAAATACAACTGCAAGTCTTAGAAGAATTGTGCAGTATAGAATAAAACCGAATGCCTTATTTTTTTGAATCGAATATTTTTTAAAAAATTTATACATTCCGATATTATGTTGAAGCTGTGAACGGGAGAACCCCTCTTTCACGCTTGCTCCGTGATAATGTCTTATGACTGATTCGGGAACATACATTACTTTTTTACCGCTCTCTCGTATTCTGTAGCATAAATCAGTATCCTCGACAAAGAGAAAATATTGTTCGTCGAAGCTTCCAACTGCTTCAATCATATCTCTTCTCATCATCATTGCCGCTCCCATTACCCAGTCAACATCCTGAGTACAGTTGTAATCCATGTTTTCAAGCATGAATTTCCTGCTTACGGGATTTCTCGGAAACATATGTCTTAAAATGGACCTTCTTCCGAAAAAGACATTTATAAAATTTGGAAATCTTCTGCATGAGAGCTGAAGAGTGCCGTCAAAGTAAAGGAGCTTTGAACCTGCGCATCCCACATCAGTATTTTTACTCAAAAAGTCAGATAGCACCCCAATAGCGTCATTCTCAAGAACAGTGTCCGGGTTCAGAAGCATTATCAAATCTCCCTTTGACCTCTCAATCGCTATGTTATTGGCTACGGCGAACCCCACATTCTTTCTGTTCCTTATAAGCCGTACATTTTTGAATTCTTTATAAATTATCTCTGCGGTGTTGTCTCTTGAATTGTTATCAACAACGACTATTTCATAATCAGTTCGTTTTGTTTTTTTCTGTATGCTGTCAATGCAGTTTCTTATGAATTTTTCCGAATTGTATGTGACAATAATTATTGTAATCATATCATAGTCTTTTAAATAAAGACAAGAGGCGGAGCCTCCACACAAGCCAAAATGCCTCCCAGATTATTTTCTTGTTCATTTTAGAATAGCCGTCAACCCTGTCTCTGAAAATAATAGGTATTTCAGATACCCTTCCCTTCTTTTTGAATATTTTTACATCAATTTCAATTTGAAAAGCATAGCCGTCGGATTTAATTCTGCTTAAATCAATATTTTTCAGGAAGGAGACTCTATAGCATTTGAAACCGCCTGTCAAATCATCAACCGGAACTCCGGTTACAATTTTAGCGTAAATATTGGCAAAGTATGAAAGCAAAAGCCTCTTCATCGGCCAGTTAACCACACTGACTCCGTCTGAGTATCTTGAACCTATAACCAAATCATTTTTCTCAATCTCCTTTAAGAATCTGTTAACATCTGACGGGTCATGCGAAAAATCCGCATCCATTTCAAAGACAAAATCATAATTCTTTTCAATGGCATACTTAAATCCGGTTACATACGCCGTTCCGAGACCCATTTTGCCGGGACGCTCAATCATTTGAATCCGCTTATTTAATGCCATCATCTCTTTCACTTTAAGTGCCGTTTTATCCGGAGAATTATCATCTATAATAAGTATTTCTATTTCGGCAGACTGATTTAAAACGGAATTGATTATTTTTTCAACATTATCAATTTCGTTGTATGTGGGTATAATAATTAAAGTTCTCATATATCTTATTATATA
>DCUY01000029.1 GCA_002327905.1 Caldifarciminota bacterium UBA2202
ACACTTCGCTTAGCCGCTGTATCGAGATGGGTTAGCGTAGCAAGGGGACAGCCACTTGATGGGCGTCTGCGCAAAGCGTCCTCGCCGACTTACAGCTTTCGTGCATCAATAAGAATTTACTTGTTTCTCCTCACAAAAACATTGAATAGCAAAGCGGAGCAGACTGATGTTTTTGTTCGGAACTGTAAAGCCAAGCAATTTAATCAAATGTTTAATCAAATGTCGTAGAGGCGGACGTGTGTGTTATGCCCTGACAGAATCAAATCAAATGTTGCATTATTTTCTATTGGATGTTATAATTTAGCTCGTGAAACAGAGCTCATGGCGCATAGCGTTCTTTAATTCGCAACCCGTAACCTGTAACTGGTTTGTCCGCCCGGACAGATTCGGCAAAAAAAGAGGTATTCTATGAGTTTGTCAGAGAGCAAGAGAATTGACCAAGCAATAAAAAGCTTTCTTCCCGAGAGAGTGTGCAGTAACTTGAGCATCAAAGCAAAATACATTGATGCTGTAGTTTTCTGCGCTGACATTTCAGGTTTCACTTCAATGAGCGAAAAACTTTCACTAATGGGCAAAGAGGGATCTGAAGAGATTACAAAAGTAATAAACTTCTTTTTTGAACCTCTTGTCGAAATAATCATAAAAAGAAGGGGAGACATTTTCTTTTTCGGAGGGGATGCCATAACTGCGGTATTTGAAAAGAGAGACGCTTACTCTGCAATTCTGGCGGCTTATGAAGCAAAAGAATATGTGAGAATTCATTCTCAGGCAAAAACATCAAAGGGAATCTTTGAAATAGGAATACACATTGCTATAAATTATGGAAGAGTCTATTTTCAGGATACAGGCAAGAGTTTCATTCTTGCAGGCGATGTATGTTTTCGAGTTGTTGAGATGCTTGATTCTGCATCCGCAGGAGAGATTGTCATCAGCAGAGAGTTTAAGAATCTTGTGCCTGAAGCAAAGTGCGAAAAAATCTCCTCTTCAATGTTTAAATTTGAAAAATTAAAAGAAATGAGGAGAGTAAAAAACAAAACAGCAGATAATCATGATTTGAAAAAAAACACAGAGCCGTATCTCCAGCCATGGCTTATTTCACGGATAAGACAAAAGAAAAGTTTTGATCAGAAAGATGGTGAGCACAGAAGAGCGGCAGTTATGTTCATTCACTTTGGAAAGATTCCTTTTGATTCTGACAAAAAGAGATCTCAGATGATTGTCACAAACATAACAGAAAGTTTGAAAAGAATAAGTGAAAAATATAAAGGATGGATAAATAAAATTGATTTTTACAAAGACGGATTGAGGGCTCTCGTGATTTTCGGATATCCGGTCAAACTTGACAATGATGATAAGCATGCTGTTCTTTTTGCACAGGAGCTAATAAAGGATGAAAAATTAAAGGAAGTTTCAGTCAGCATCGGAATAAACTCGGGATTCATTTTCAGCACGCCTGTGGGAAGCAGTAAGAGGATGGAGCTGACAGTCATGGGAGATGCTGTGAATACTGCGGCGAGAATAGGAGCCAAAGCAAAGAAGAATAGAGTGACAGTAAGCGAGAGTGTCTATGAAAAGACAAAAGACTCTCTTTCATTCAAAAAGACAGCTTCAAAAAAGATGAAGGGTAAGAAAAAGAGAGTGAGGATGTTTGAATTATCATCTTCAAACGCAAAAAGAGAGCAGAACAATGTGAGCGAATGGATGTCAGAATCGAGGCATCTCATAGGGAATAAAGATTTGCTTGCCGATTTTGAGAATCAGATTAAAAAGGCGCTTGAAGGGGAATCAATTGTTTTTGCAATTGAAGGGCATGCGGGGCTTGGCAAATCAAGGATAGTGAGAGAATTGGAGAAGAATCTTGAAAAGAACAAATGTAGAGTTTACAAAGGCAATTGCCTTTCATACGGTAGCTCTCTCTCGTATCACCCGTGGATTGAGATATTAAATTCAATATTCGGCATAACATCTCATGATGCAATGGAATCAAGAAAGAAGAAAATCGCATCGATGCTTTTAAGGATGAACAAATCAATGAAAGACTGGCTACCCCTTATCGGAGAGATAATGTCAGTAAAATTTGAAATGAATGACCTTGTGAGAAATCTTGACAATTCTCTCAAAATGCAGAAATTCTATGACATTGTGCTTGAACTCCTTGTCTTCATTTCCAGAGAATCTTTCCTCTCAATAGTAATTGAGGATTATCATTGGTCAGACAATTCATCCTCTGAGCTTCTGAATTATATCTGCAGAAATACAAAGAAAGAGAGAATTATGTTTTTGATTCCCTACAGACCCATAAGCGATAAGGCGGGTATAAAAGAAATTGAGGCATCTGTAAAGCATAAGTTGAAAGAATTGTCTGAAGAAGAGACAGGGGAGCTTATAGAGAATCTTCTCGATGTTGAAAACATTGACAAAGAAATGAAGAATCTCATAATGAAAAAATCTCAGGGAAATCCTTTCTATGTTGAAGAGCTTGTGAAATCATTCATAGAGCAGAATTATATAGCGAAGGAGAAAGGCGGCTGGTCATTAAACAGGAAGGCGGAGGAAATCGCTCTTCCGAACTCTGTTGAAGAGGTCATTCTTTCAAGGATAGACAGACTTGATCTGAAAGAGAGGGAAATCCTCCAGTCAGCTTCAGTTCTCGGGAGAGAGTTCGACATGAATCTTCTTTCTTCTCTGTGCTCTGACAAAAAATTACTTGTTTCTTCAATGAATGTTTTAAAACAGCTTGACCTTATTAAGACGGATGAAGAGAATGAAAAAAAGTTTTTTTTCAAACATATTCTGACATGCGAGACTGCGTATAACACTTTGTCATTTGCGAAAAAGCGCGAGACGCACGAAAAAGCGGGAAGGTTGCTTGAGAAGAAAGAAAAGGATAGAGCATTGAATCTCGGGATGCTTTCATATCACTTTCATAAAGCGCACAACCGAGAAAAAGCTCTGAGATATTCTCTTGAGGCCGGAGAAAAATCAAAGGTCGTATATGCAAATGACGAGGCGATCGAGTTCTTCTCAAGAGCTATAGAAAACTGCAACGAAAGCGCTGATTTAATGATTGAGAAAGCCGCAAGGTGTCATGAAGAGAGGGCTTCGGTTTACAGCTTCATCGGAAGAGGAGAGGATGCGATAAAGGATACTCAGGAGAGTTTGAATCTTGCCGTGGAGTCAAAAGACAAATCACTTCTCGCATTCTGCCTGTCAGAAGCATGCATAGTGTATGAACTGTCAAGCAAATTTGACAAGATGAAAGAGTCGGCAGAAAAAGCCCTTGAAATTTACATTGAACTTTCAGATAAATTCGGCATTGCAAAAGCATATAATTACATTGGAATGTACTATGGAATAGCAGGAGAGCCGAAGAGAGAGATGGAAATACTTTTAAAGGCGGCAGAAATTTTAAAAGGGGCAAGAGAAGAATATGAGAAAACGAAAAAGAAAAGCGTTTCAAAAGGAGAGGAAGTGTCACTCCTTGCGGTGATATTGAACAATCTCGGGTATGTGCAACGTCTTTTGGGAGACAATGAGTCAGCTCTGAAAAATTATGAGGAATCTCTAAAGGCGAGGAAGTTAATTGAAGACAAGACAGGAATAGCACAGGTTTTAAATAATATCGGAATGATTTACGGAAGAGGCGGAGATATACCGAGGGCTATGCCGTATTGTGAAGAATCAATAAAAATATATGACGAGATAGGCAACAAGAAGGGGCTCGGGTCATCTCTAATCAATTACGGTTATTTCAACGGGGAAATCGGCAATCATCAAAAAGAGCTTGAATGCTATGAGAAAAGCCTGCAGATACAGAAACAAATAAATGACAAATATGTTATGTCTTTCACTCTCGGGAACATCGGCAATTACCATTTGAAGATGAATAATCCAAAGAAAGCGCTTGAATGCCAGCTGGAATCATTGGCTCTTAAAAAAGAGATAAATGACAGAACCGGAATGGCGGCGACTTATTCAAATATCGCGCGCTGTTATAAGGCAATGGGCGACGATGAAAAGAGAATCGAAAATCTGAAAGAGGAATTAAAAATATATGAAGAGGCTGGAGAGGAGAAGAAAGCCGCGGAGCTGAAAGAGAAGATTAAATAGTGAACTGGTACATTGATGCGATAGTGCGCTAATTAAAAATGAGAAATATGAAAATGAAAGAAAAGATAAATAGCACTGAGACTAAGAGAAAGGGTTTGGAGAAAGAGATGCGCCAGTAAAGTGCTGACCGATTGGCTTATTTTCGCCGTGGTTGGAGTTCTCGTCTGGTTCGGAGACGCTCTTGTCGATAAAATATTCTTCTACAGCGAATCTCACGAGGAGATTGCGATCACAGACATATCCGCATTTGAAATTTATTTTCGTTCTTCTCTCATTCTGCTTCTTCTCATTATCGGGATAATTGTGACTTGCAGAACAGTTGAGAAGGCAAAGTCAGAGGAACTTATAGAATTTGAAAGAGGTCAGACATTGAAGATATTTGATTCGATTGATGAGCAGATATATAATTGATCCCAATTCACAAATGAAACGAGTGTGCTTACTTCAGTATGCTCCTCCTTCTAAAAGAAGATTACAAAGAGGTAAAAGTAAATATTTCAAGCCGGAGGATATGGTAAAAAGGATTGTGGAAATAATCAAATAAAAAGCAGTGTGATTGATGGAGCTGAAGTATTGACTTTTTTATTAAGTGTGTATAATTATTGTATTAAAAAAAGGAGGACTGTTGAAAAAAATCAATCTTTTGCTTTTGGCTATTTTATTGACTGCAGTCGCATGTTTTGCAATAGAAGACCTTGACGGCTACTATAAGGCGCTTGAGGATGCAAGATATTATGTCGGAGAGAGCAAGATGGATTCGGCTGATATAAGAATAGCTGAGATGAATGATTTTCTCAAAGCAGGAAAATACAGCGAAGAGACAGATGAGTATGGCAATTATTATTATGCTCTCGGAGTGCGCCAGATAAATTCAGATATGGAGAAAGAGGCAAAGGAAAATCTGCAGAAGTGCATTGATATATTCAAGAAGATTTACGGAGAAAAGAATGAGATAATGTATCATGTGTATAGAAACATAGGCAAAGAGTGCGTCTTTGCTGAAAAGTGCGAGGCGGCACTTGACTATTTTAAAAGCTCGGATGAGATTTTCAGCTATGCGGGGATTGAAATGGATGCGAATTATGGAGAACTTAAATATTTTCAGGCGAGAATGTCTCTGGTGATTAAAGAACCCAATTATGCGCAGTCATTGCAGTATGCCGAGAAGGCGATTGACGCTTATGATTACAGTGTGGACTATGGCTATGAATACTGCAAATCCTACGAGATGGCAGGCGACACATACATGGCATTGAAAAAATATCAAGAGGCGTATGACTCATATTCGCATGCATTAAATGCTTATACGGAGTATCTCGGACCGGATGGCGATGAATTTTTGAAATTGACGGAAAAGCTGTCAGAGGCAGAAAAATTGAAGGATAAAAAATGAAAATAGGAATTATAATCTGCAACAGATACCGCACATGCGCAGGCGGGAAGTGCTTCAGGTCAATGAAAAACAGAGAGGGCGCATTTTCTATATACCCCAAAGATGAACCGCTTGAAATAGTCGGATACACAACATGCGACGGATGTCCGGGCGGCAATGTCGAATACTCTCCGGCGGAGATGATTAAGAACGGAGTCGAGAGAATACATCTTGCGACGGGACTGATAGTGGGCTATCCGCCATGTCCCAGAATAATTGTTTTTAAGAAGTTTATTGAAGAGAAATATAAGATACCTGTGATTTATGGAACCCATCCGATTCCGCAGAAATACTATTTGACGCACATGAACCTTAAGACTTGGGAGTCGGCAGAATGGCGAGAGATAATTAAGCCAACTCTGTGTGACGAAAAAACGCGCCTCTCTTACGACTAATATCTACTTAAGTTATTTATTACCATATACTTCTCTATAGGGACGGAGTATACTTTATACTTTTCAAATTTGCGATTTTGTTAAGATTGGGGTTTTTCTCTGTTAATATAAATTTTGGATCCAATGCTGAATAAATTAAATCAAAACTCTGAAAATAAATCGAAACCATTTCAATTAAAGCATTAACAATTAATGATAAGTCGTTAAAATATAAGGAATTAAAAAAAATAAAAAAGTATAAAGTATACTCCGTCCCTATAAAATAATAGTAACTAACTGTGTTGACAAATTTTATTTATTGGAATATAATTGGCATATGCTATTAAATTGCTAAATTTGAAACAATCAATAAAAGGAGAATAAAATGCCATGGGTTGATAAAAAAAAATGCAGTGGGTGCGGCGTCTGCCTAAGCGCATGCACAGTTAAAGCAATTTCTATGGGCATTGATAAAAAGGCGGTTATTGATGACAACCTGTGCACCAGATGCGCCGAGTGTTTCATTGTATGCCCCTTGGGCGCTATACGCTCCAATTCCGAAAATCTGAGCATGAGGAGGGGTTCCGGTATGGGGGGTGGAGGAAAAGGAATGCACGCGGGCAGAGAAACAGGACGGGGAGAAAAAAGGGGCAGGGGGGGACTCTGATGTTTGTTTACGGACCTGTTCCGTCGAGAAGATTGGGAAGGTCACTCGGAGTAAGCATAATTCCATCAAAGATGTGCAGTTACTCCTGCATATACTGCCAGCTTGGCAGAACAACCATCATGAAGGCAGAGAGAGAGAGTCCCTATGTTCCTGAAGATATAATGAAGGAGATTGTTTCGACGGCTGAGAAGAATGCCGGTAACATCGATTATATCACTTTTGCGGGAGACGGAGAGCCCACTCTAAACAAAGACCTCGGATATTTAATCGGCAGGTGCAATGAGGAACTTAAGATAAAGACCGCTGTTTTGACAAACGGCTCGATGTTATCGCTTGCAGATGTAAGATCTGACCTCATGAAGGCAGATGCGGTCAATGTGACATTCTCCGCTCCAAATACAGCCGTCTTTGAAAAACTGCACAGGCCTCACAAAAACATCTTCTTTGAGAAAGTCAGGGAGGGTGTGAACAAATTTGCGGAAGATTACAGCGGAAGGCTTATGATTGAGGTGATGCTTGTTGACAAAGTGAATACTGACAGAGAGATGCTGATTTCACTGCGACGAATAATTGATGAAATTAAAGGAGCAGAAGTATTAGTCATGATTCCCACAAGACCGCCGTGCGAAGCATGGGCTGTTCCGCCTGATGAAGAAAAAATTGCTGAAGCAATTAACATACTCAATGGAACGGGAACGACAGAGATGGAGATCGGAGAATTCGGGTTGGCAGAATTTTGCGGAGCGGAAGAGGCGATTACCGAAATTTCCGCAAGGCATCCGTTGAGAGTAAGTCAGGCGGAGATGATAGCCGACAAGTTCGGCAAAAAGAGTGTGCAGGAGATGATTGCAAAAAAACTTGTAAAATCCGTTTTATATAGGGGTGAAAGGTTCATTATTCCAATGAGCCTGTCGCATGAGTCCGTCAGAAGCGGAAAGGAGAAAAGAGATGAATAGCATAAAGTTTGTTATAGGACTTAATTCAAAAAAAGAGTATAATAAAGGGCACTTCGGAGATTCCTCAACATTCAGAGTATATGAATCGTCGCTTAAATCGGCTCCCCGGCTGATAGAAGAGATTACAAATGAGGATAAGGATTTTGATAAAGGGCATGATAGCAGTGAGAAGCTCTCTGCGGTTAAATTAGCTGTAAAATCGGCGAATGTGGCCATAGCATATACTAAAAGTCCGAATTTCAAAAAGATGGCGGCAGAGTCAAAAATCCAGCCGATAGTAATAAAAAGAGAGAATGAGAGTGAAGTTGTTGAAGTTGTTGCGGCAAATCTGCGCATAATAATTGCGCTTGCGGCAAAGAGAAATTCCGGTGTTAGAGAAAAGGCAATTCCCAAGTTGTAAATATTGTAACCAACAATTCAAAGGAGGTAAAGAATGAAGAGCTATGATGTGATAGTGATAGGAGGAGGACCTGCTGGAATCATAACTGCAATGACTTCGAAGACCTACTATCCAGACAAAAGTGTTTTGCTGATAAGGAGAGAAAAAAATGTCCTTGTTCCATGCGGAATTCCATACACAATGAGCACGATAACGATTGAAAAGAATTACATACCTGATGCAGGGCTGTCGGGCAAATCAATTGACATTCTTGTCACAGAGGTCATGTCGATTGACAGCAATGCAAAAAAAATATCCGTAAAGGATGAAGAGATTAAATACGATAGGCTTGTTTTTGCAACAGGTTCAAGGCCTCTTGAGCCTTCTTGGCTGAAGGGAAAAGAGAAGAAGAATGTTTTTTACATTGAGAAATCGGAGGATTATCTTAATGCAATGAAGTCAGAAATCACAGGCAAGAAAAAAATTGTGATAATAGGCGCGGGCTTCATTGGAGTAGAAGTCGCCGATGAACTGAATAAAGAGAAGCATTCTGTGACGCTCATAGAGAAGCTTCCTCATGTGCTTGCCCTTGCCATTGACCATGATTTCAGCTGTAATCTCGACGAGAAACTGAAGAGCAGAGGGATAAACCTTATGCTTGGAGAATCAGTAAAAGAGATTGCAGGAGGCGATAAAGTAAAAAGTGTGATTCTTGAGAGCGGCAAGAGTATTGATGCGGATATTGTGATAATTGCCGTGGGGTACTCCCCAAATACTGCGCTGGCAAAGAGCTCCGGAGTCCTTGTGGGTGTGAAGGGGGCGATTTGGGTTGACGAATACATGAGAACCAGCGTAAAGGATATCTTTGCGGTGGGAGACTGTTCTGAGAAAAAATCATTCATCACAAGAAAACTTTCAAACATAATGCTTGCTTCAACAGCAACATCCGAGGCAAGAATAGCCGGAGCAAATCTGTTCAAACTGCAGGTACTCAGAACATTCACAGGAACTATCGGAATATTCTCTACAAGAGTCGGCGAGTCCGCATTGGGAAGCGCAGGTCTTACGGAGAGTCAGGCGGTAGAGGAGAATTTTGATGTGATTTCAGGCACATTTGAGACAAAAGACAGACACCCGGGCACACTCCCAGATTCTTCAACCATTAAGGTGAAACTGATTGCTTCAAGACTTTCAGGAATAATAATAGGCGGTCAGGTAAGCGGCGGAGAGTCTGCAGGAGAAATGATAAATATAATAGGATTAATGATTCAGAAAAAGGTGTCCGTTCATGAACTTATGATAATGCAGATAGGAACCCATCCACTATTGACTGCGGCTCCGACAGTCTATCCTCTGGTGAAGGCGGCGGAACAGATTATTTCGAAATTATAACTATGGGATAGCGGCTTCCAAAAGCACCATTTTTACGATATGTAATATACTCGGCGCAGGGACACTATTTAAAGTAGTGTCCCCAAGAGATGAATGGTTAAGTTTTAATTTATATTTTTAATAGTACTTCAAAGACAAGAATGATTGAAATATGCAAGCAACGCTTTAAAAAAATACTATAAATAGCCTAAAAATGAGAGTATGAAAAAAACAAAAAAGTATAAAGTATACTCCGTCCCTATAAAAATGTTATGATTTGGAAAATGGCACTTGACAGGAGGGGGGAATAGAGTTATAATTAGCATATGCTAAAAATAAAAAAAGGAGGCATTATGCCAAGAGGTGACAGAAGGGGCCCTGACGGAATGGGGCCTATGACAGGCAGAGCAATGGGCTACTGCAATGGATTCAATACCCCCGGCTTCACGAGAGGCGGCGGAGTTGGAAGAGGCTTCGGAAGAGGATTCGGCCGTGGCCGCGGTTTTTGGGGCTTCGGCAATGGAAGAGGCAGAGGATTCGGCGGTATAGCCTATTATGACGAAACAAACTACTCTGCAGCATCAGATCCTGCTCTTAAAAGCACTGATTCCATCAAAGAGGAGATGTCCTCAGTTGAGAAGTATCTGGAAGAACTCAAAGATTTGATGAAGAAGAGAGAATCGGAGAAGCAGGCTTGAGTTTCAGAATTTCAATTGCAAGCGGAAAAGGAGGGACAGGAAAGACCCTCCTTTCCGTCTCTCTTGCATATCATCTAAAAGAGAACGAGCACAGAAAAGTCGCGCTTGTTGACCTTGATGTGGAGGAACCTAACAGCTCAATCTTCATGAAGGGATATGTGACAGAGGTCATACCAGCCACACGGCCGGTTCCAAAGTTCGATAAAATGCTCTGCACTAACTGCAATGCATGCGCAGATATCTGCATGTTCAATGCACTTCTTAAAGCTAAGGAGCATGTGCTTATTTACAAAAATCTCTGCCACTCATGTAATGCATGCGTCAGATTCTGCCCCACGGGGGCGCTTCAAATGGCGGATGTGAGAATAGGTGAAGTCAGGTTCATGAATAATCCCTTTGCAATCCCCTTTGTTGAAGGCGTTCTTGATATTAAGGAAGAGATGTCCGCGCCTCTAATTGCGCTGACAAAGGATTACTCCGAAAAGAAATTCAGCAATTCGGAATTTATCTTTTACGATTCCCCGCCCGGAACATCCTGCTCTTACATTGAAGCAATTAAGGATTCAGACCTTGTGCTGATAATAACCGAGCCTACGCCTTTCGGTATGAGCGATTCAGCGATAGCTATTGAGACAGCTCTGAAACTCAACAAAGAAACAGCAGTTGTCATAAACAGATCTGTAAAGAACAGCGGAAATGTTAAGGCCTTCTTTGAGGAGAAGGGGTGTCAGGTGATAGCTGAAATAATGAATGACAGGAGCGTCGCAGAAGCGTATTCAAGGGGAGACCTGCCGTCAGAATCAAACAGTGGATTCAAAAGTTCAATAAAAACAATATCGGATTTCATTTTCAGCAGGAGTATAAAATGAAGGAGCTTGTGATTCTTTCTGGAAAGGGAGGAACCGGAAAGACCTCTCTGACAGGGTCAATAGCTTATGTGGCGAAGGAAAAACTCCTGCTTGCCGACTGTGATGTGGATGCAAGCAACATGCACCTGATAACCTCAAAAGAGAAACTTCACAGCAGAGAGTATAAAAACGGATTTACAGCAAATGTCGATGCAGGGCTTTGCACAGCCTGCGGAATATGCGAGAAAGAATGCGCATTTGATGCAATTCATATTAACAACGAAAAAGCAGTTGTGAACGAGATGTTCTGCGAAGGGTGCGGATTGTGCGTCAGACTCTGTCCAGAAAAAGCTATTTCCCTAAGCGAAATGAGAGTGGGAGAGATAACAGTTTACATGACAAGATTCAACAAAAAACTTGTGAGCGCAATGATGGATTCAAAGAGAGAGAGAAGCGGAAAACTTGTGTCAGAAGTGAAGAATGTGGCAAGAGATGAGGCGGCGAGCGAGAATGATGAATATATTATTCTTGACGGTCCTCCGGGGATCGGATGTCCGGCAATTGCATCGCTCGGAAGGGTTGACTATGCGCTTCTCGTGGCTGAGCCCACAATGACAGGATATCACGACATGGTGAGGATACATGAACTGATCAAGCATTTTAGGATAAAGACAGGGCTTGTTGTGAACAAGTCGGACATTAATGCGGACATGAGAAGAAAGATTCTTGAATACGGCTCAAAGGAGAGCATATCACTCATAGGAGAAATTGAGTACGACGATGCGTTCATAGAGGCTGTGAGAAGAAACATCACTGCGGCGGAATATTCGGAGAGATTGAAAGATAAGACAATGAAAATCTGGGAAAACATTAAAGAGGAGATAAAATGAAAATAGCAGTTGCAGCGGAAGAAAATTCCCTCACAAGCATGACTGATGACAGGTTCGGAAGGGCAAAGGGATTTCTTGTATACGATTCTGAAACCAAAGCTATTCAATGGATTGACAATCAAAAAAATTCGCAGGCATCCCAAGGAGCCGGTCAAAAAGCGGCACAAACGATAATTGATTCTACAGCGGAGATTCTTGTAGCGTATGATGTGGGACCGAAAGCATTTGATTTACTTAAAAAAAGCGGTATAATATGTTATAGACTTAAAGAGAAGGTAATGGTAAAAGAAGCCATAACCTTCTCAATGGAAGAGAAACTTGAAAAAATAAATTAAGGAGCAAAAATGAAAATCGCAATTGCGGCAGAGGGAAAGCAGTTATCGGGACATTTCGGACACTGCTCAATGTTTCATATTTATGAAATAGCAAACAAAAAAGCGTCATTCATAGAGAGTATAACTCCGCCGCCTCATGAACCCGGTTTAATTCCGCAGTGGCTATCCGGCTACAAGGTGGATACAGTCCTTACAGGGGGAATGGGGAGAAAGGCAAAGGAGATATTTGCAGAGAAAAACATAAAAGTCATAGATGGGCTTGAAATTGATGACATTAAAAAAATTGCCGATGATTTTGCCATTGGAAAAATGAAGAAGGGCAATTCAACCTGCGACCACTGATGCCGAGACCTAAAAAATTCAGATTCATCTCAGCATCTCCCGAAGTCACATTCTTTAAACCGAGCGGAGTCCCAAAAAGCATTCTTGAAGAAGTGAATCTTGAGGTGGACGAGCTTGAAGCTGTAAAACTTGCAGATCTTGAAGGACTCTATCAGGAGGATGCGGCGAAAAAGATGAATGTTTCAAGGCAGACATTCGGCAATATTCTTGTAAGCGCGCATAAGAAGATAGCAGAGGCAATTGTAAAAGGAAAGGTTCTTAGAATTGAAGGAGGAGCTACCGAACTCAAACCTTCCGAAGAAGAAGCAGTCTGCGAATGCGGATACAGGTGGAAAAAACTGTTGTCAGAGAAAGAGTGTCCCAAATGCAGAAATCAAAGAGGAAAGGGCTTCGGCAGGAGAAGAAGACAATTCAATTAAGGAGGAATTTTGTTAGACAAAGAAAAAGAGATGAAGCAGGAGATAATGAAGGAAAATTTCAAAAAGATAAAACACAAAATACTCGTGCTGAGCGGAAAGGGCGGAGTGGGAAAATCAACAGTAACTGTAAACACTGCTTATGCTCTTAAGGCGAAAGGATACAAGGTCGGAATACTTGATATAGACCTTCACGGACCCTCAATTGCCAAAATGACAGGCATAGAAACAGCTCGGATTGAAGGAGATGAGTCGGGCCTCTTAAAACCGTTGAAGACAAGAGACGGAGTTGATGTTATTTCAATATCGCCTATGCTTGAAAAATCAGACACTCCTGTGATATGGCGCGGGCCTCTGAAGATGAAGGCGATACAGGAGTTTTTTGATTCAGTCAATTGGAGCGAACTTGATTATCTGATAATTGATTCGCCTCCGGGGACTGGCGACGAGCCTCTTACCGCCTTGCAGATAATTGAAGGAATAGACGGAGTAATAATAGTCACCACTCCGCAGGATATAGCCACATCAGATGTCTCCCGTTCGATTTCCTTCGTAAAAGCTATGAATAAAAGGATTCTCGGACTGGTGGAGAACATGTCCTATTTCATCTGTTCGAAGTGTGGTGAAAAGCATTTCATATTCGGAGAGGGGGGAGCGGAAAAGCTCGCAGAGAAATACAATCTTGACATTCTCGGGAAGATACCAATTGACAAGAGAATAATGGAGCATTCGGACTCAGGAAATCCTATCGTAATTTCAGAGAAGGATTCGGAAAGTTCCAAGGAATACATGAAGATTTCCGAAGAGATAATCAAAAGAACAGAAGAGGGTGACAGCACCGGCGAAGATAATCACGGTTGATTTCACAATAAAGCGCTTAAGCATTTTCAAAACTTGACTTATTTGCATATTTGAATTGAAATTTAAATAATTTAACAAGGATGGTTATGAAAAAAGAGTTAAAAAAAAGAGAGAATCAAGGTATTTCTTCTTGAATTTAAAAATATAGGGATTAAAATAAAGAAAAAACAGAATTGACAGACACAGATTTATCGTTATAATTATTATTGAATTGTAATTATTACAAAAGGAGGAAAAATGGAAAACAAAGGAATCCCTCTTCTTGGGGACATGTTTCCGGAAATGACGGTGGTAACAACCCACGGAGAGATTAATCTTCCCAATGATTTTGCAGGCAAATGGTTTGTTCTCTTCAGTCATCCCGGTGATTTTACTCCTGTATGCACTACCGAATTTTATTCATTTCAGAAGAAGATTGATGAATTCAAAGCGCTTAACTGCGAACTCATTGGACTCAGCGTTGACCAGGTCTTCGCCCACATAAAATGGGAGGAGTGGATAAAGGAGAATCTTGGAATTGAAATAACATTTCCGATAATTGCCGATACAGGCGCTGTTGCTGACAAACTTGGACTTATACATCCGGGAAAAGGAACGAACACTGTCAGAGCTGTCTTTGTTGTAGATGCTTCAGGCCACATAAGGATAATGCTATACTATCCTCAGGAGCTTGGAAGGAATATGGATGAAATATTAAGAGCTGTCAAAGCAATGCAGATTGCAGACAAAAACGGTGTGGCTATGCCTGCAAATTGGCCAAACAATGAACTTATAAAAGATGAAGTAATCATACCTCCCGCAAAAGATGTAAAGACTGCAAAGGAGAGACTTGAAAAAGAAAAGGAAGGCAAGTGGAAGTGCTATGACTGGTGGCTATGCCATAAGAAACTGTAAGGCAAATAAAATGAATTAAAAAGGAGCTTTAAGCCCCCTTTTTGATTGCCATTCAATTTAATTATGTGTAATGAAAGATATATAACAAATTTTTTCATCTTGACTTGCTGAAATTTTTATTTTACTATTTTAATAATTTTAAAAAGCCGTTATGTAAGAACAAACGATTATTAAAAACAAAATTGAATTAATATTTTTATCGTAAAATCTATAAAACAATCTTTGCAATGCCTTAGAATCGCGAAAGAGCTGAAAATTTGAATCATAGAAACAATAAGGAGAAAAGATGAATAAGGGATACTGCAAATGCAAAATGGGGGCGGTTGAGATAATAGAAGATGATGACGTTATAGTATCACTCAATTTTACGGACGGAAAGATTAAGAAGACCGATGATTCGCCTCTGATAAAAAAAGCAGTTAAACAGGTTGAAGAATATTTTGCGGGGAAGAGAAAAACTTTTGATCTGCCGGTAAAAGTGAGCGGAACACCTTTCCAGCAGAGAGTTTTAAGAGAGGTGATGAAAGTCGGATACGGAGAGACGGCATCCTATCAAGACATTGCAAAAAGAATAGGAAACGAAAAAGCAGTGAGGGCTGTCGGTGCGGCAAACAGACAGAATAATGTGCCTCTCATAATTCCATGTCACAGAATAATTGGCAAGGACATGTCAGTCAAGGGCTATGCCGGCAAACAGAGAATCAAAATTTTCCTCCTCACTCTGGAAAA
>DCUY01000038.1:0-48871 GCA_002327905.1 Caldifarciminota bacterium UBA2202
CAAGAACTTTTAGAACCGTTCAATGAGAGTGCAGACAACGAAAGAGAGTAGCTTCAAAACTCTCTGCATTGGAACGAGCGGTTATTATTTTGATGACTGGATAGGAACGGCATATCCTCCGAAGACAAAAAAGAGCAGTATGTTCGACGAGTATCTCAAGCTCGGATTCGATTCACTGGAGCTGAATTTCACTTACTACAGACTTGCAGGCAGAGAACAGCTGAGGAATTTTTCATTGAAGGCAGACAAAGATTTTTCATTCATAATAAAAGCATACAAAGGCATTACCCATGAAAAGGCAGAAAGGGAGACTGTAAAAACTGTCTCTGAAAATTATTTAGAAGGAAATGTAAACGGAAACTTCAGAGGAATCCTCCTCCAATTCCCAGAATCATTCCACAAGACAAACGAGAATATAGAATATCTCATTATGCTTCGCGAGGAAATGAAAGAGATAAACCTCTTTGTCGAATTCAGGCGAAGCGACTGGATGAGCAAAGAGACATCTGACCTTTTAAGCAGAGACAAAATGAATTTTGTCTCTGCAGACCTTCCCAAAATCGGAAACCTTCCGGAAATGAATCTGAATGCCGCTTCCGAATCATCATATTTAAGACTTCACGGGAGGAACAAGGAATGGTATACTGCAGAGGACAGATATGATTATCTCTATTCTGACGCTGAGATAACGCAGTTTCAAAAGGATGTTCTTTTTTTGATGAATAAAACAAATACGACTTTTGTTTTTTTCAATAACTGCCACGGAGGATTTGCTGTGAAGAATGCTCTACTGCTGAAAGATAAGCTTATAAAGGAGATGAAAATTGAAGCGAAGTGAAATTTTCGCATTCTTTCTTCTGCTTCTGCTCTCGTCCTGCTCGGCAGGCATTCCGAAAAACAATCTTTACGAAGAATATATGTATATTCAGCGGACAAAGGATTTTTCAAAGACATCAATCAATGAGGAGATTCAAAGAGACATTCTCTTGGTGATGAAAAATCACAAGGTCCCTTATGGAGCAGTCATTGTGGCTGATGCGAGGGACGGGAGAATACTCGCTGTTGAAGAGCATTCGGAGAGGGGCTATGACAAGGGAGAGTTTATTAACAAGCCCGTGTCAGCGGCGTCGATTTTTAAAATCATCACTCTGGGCGCGGCAATAGGGAGCGGAGTGTTCAATGCAAAGGACAAAATAAAATATTATGACAGCCCTTACTCTGAATTGAATAAATACATGGATAAGAGAAAATCAAAATCATACGGAGTCACCACGACAGTAGAGAATGCAATAGCTCTTTCGAATAATTCGGCATTTGCCGAAATCGCGCTCAAGCTGGACAAAAAAAAACTGTATGAGTATTCGGAAAAATTTTTCTTTACGAATTCATCGCTGAGCGGCATAAAGACAGGATACATTGAGAAACCGAAGGATTCCACTGAACTGATTCAGCTCTGCTCGGGTTTGAAATTCTCCTACATGTCACCCTTTCAGGCGCTTCTTATTGCAATGACAATAGCAAATGACGGGGAGCTGAAGGTTCCGTACATAAATATGTCCGATTCAAAAAAATCAATTACGGCAATAAAAAAAATTGTAGCGAACGGACTTTTGGAAGCGATGTCATCCACGACAATTTTAGGAACATCGAAAAAGCAGTTTTCAAACAATATAGAGATTGCGAAACACACATACGCAAAGACAGGCTCACTCTACGGATACTCGCCTGACGGATACTATAACTGGTTCATGGGGATCTATGACGGAAAGAAGAGCAGATATGCCGTTGTGGTTCTCACAGTCAATGACCCGAAATGGTCTGTAAAGGCTAATTACCTTGCATACAAATCAATAGAATTCATAAGAAAACATGAAGAGAATTGAAGAGACATCATTTATTCTGTCGGGAGCAGTCAAAGAGGTCAGGGAGATGCTCCCTTCAAGGATTACCGCGATATATCTTTCTAACAACAGAGTTCTCAATGTCAAGACGGAGAATTTCAATCTGAAAGTCAATTGCGAGAATCAGAACCCGCTCTTATATTTATCTGAGAATCTCTTTGAAAAGACAAAACATAATTTCAATGACGCATTAAGCGCGTATGCAAAGGGAATGCGCATAACAGATATTGAGCAGATTGGGAATGACAGGATTGTGAAACTGACTCTGACAAAAGAATTGTTTATTGTCATTGAGCTTATTCCTAACAGGTTCAACATACTGCTTGTGGAGAATGATGTTATTAAAAATCTTTACTCATACAAAAAAAATAAAGACGGAGAACTGATATTAAAGCCGGGAGTCAAATACTCTCCAAAGACGCGGGAGAAGGGATTTATGGAATCTCTCAGCGCTAAGGAGAGGGAGAGCGCGGAGGAGATGCATTTTCAGGAAGAGGACATAAAGAATGTCAAGGAGTATTTTCTTTTAACTGACGACAAGAGATTTTATATACTCTTCTGCGAAAATAAGAATCTTCAGACTCTTGATTCGTCAAAATCCCCATCTCATTTGATTGAAAAGGCATTTGCCTTTTCAATTCAGGAGGCGCGCGATAAGAATGAGGCATCAAAGTCTCATTCAATAGAGAATAAAATATCCAATTTGAAAAAGAAGATTGACGCGCTAAAAGACGAGGATTCCCTGTCAGCAGAAGCGGAGGATTTAAGAGAGATGGCTGAGACATTAAAGGCGAATATATACAGGGCTGATAAAGAGAAAGAATTTGCCTCCGTATTCAATGAAAAGAAAATTCTAAAGTTCAATATTCCCAAGGGAGTCTCTTTATCCGAATATTTAAAGATATTATTTGAAGAGTATAAAAAGACAAAGAATCTTTCAAGCCAGAATGCCGAAATAAAAAAAACTCTGCAGAAAGAGATTATAAAACTTGAAGAGAGACTTACGACTGAATCTGAAGAGGAGAGAAAAAAAGAGATAAGAGACGAAGAGACAACAGGAAGAGTCTTTACTACTCCGAACGGATTCAAAGTTTTAAGCGGAAGAAGCGCACAGGAGAATGACGAACTCACAGTGAGGATAGCAAAGAAGGATGATATATTCTTTCACGCGAGAGAGGCAAAGGGGAGTCATGTGATTTTAAGGACAGCAGGAGGGACTCCGTTAAAGGAGGACATACTCTTCGCCGCATCAATAGCCGCATACTATTCCGCCGGAAAGCATTCCAAGCTCGTCTCAGTCTCATATATTGAGAAGAGATTTGTGGTGAAAAGAAGAAACTCCCCAAAGGGAGAGGTCGTAATGCTCAAGGAGAAGACACTCTTCGTGAAGCCTTTAAGCGGAAGAGAATCAAAATAACAGAGAGGAGATAAAAATGAAAAAGACCCTTTATTTTGTTTTAGTCTGCCTTTTGTTTATGAACCTTTTCTCGGAATATGAGCATATAATACATTACAATTCATTAATAAATGTGAATGAGGACGGTTCAATTCTTGTGAGAGAGAAAATACGGGTGTATTCCGAAGGCGTGAATATAATGCACGGCATATATAGGGATTTTCCGACAAATTACATTGATGAAAAGAATAACAGGTACAGAGTGGACTTTTCCATTGCGGGTGTCGAAAAAAATGGAGAGAAAGAGCCGTATTTTACAAAGAGCATAAATGACGGAGTCCGAATTTATATAGGAAGCAAGGATAAGTATCTTGATACAGGTTACTATGATTATGAAATAGTCTATAGAACAGACAGGCAGATAGGATTCTTCAAGGATTTTGACGAACTCTATTGGAATGTGACGGGGAACAACTGGCTCTTTGATATTGATTCTGTCACATGCACAATATATCTTCCAAATGAAGCGGATATACAGGAATCAAAATTCGCCGGCTACACAGGATATAGAGGAGAGAGCGGCAATTCGTATTTTGTATCCGTTGATACTATTGAAAATTCAATAACATTCGCCTCCACGAGAAAATTGCGTGTAAGCGAGGGAATCACTGTTGCAGTAGGATGGAGCAAGGGGGCTGTCAAAGAACCGAATGCGGGAAAGAGAGCATATTATATTCTCCGCGACAATGCAGACCTTCTCATAGGAATTATCGGACTGACTGCAATCTTCATATTCTTCCTGTCAATGTGGAGGAGGGTGGGAAAGGATCCTGAGAGAGGCACTGTCATCCCGCAATTTTCTCCTCCTGAGAATATCTCGCCGGGAGATGCGAGATATATAAAGAACATGATGTTCGACAATAAAATAATTGTTGCGGAGATTGTAAATCTTGCAGTCAAAAAACACCTCAAAATCGAAAAAGAGAAGAAAAATTATGTAATAACATCTCTTCCGGGAGAGGAGCGCCTCACTAAGGAAGAGGAATTAATAAAGACATCGGTCTTTAAATACGGCAACAGAATTGTTCTGGATAAAAAAAATCATGAGGAGATAGGGGCAATGGTAAAGGAGATTCAGAATGAGATGAAAAGACGCTCCGACGGAGAGATGTTCAAAAACAATTTCAAAGAATCGGGAACAGGGTGTTTCTTCTCCGTTCTTCTTATAGTTCTTATATTCCTTATTTCAACAGTCAAGCCTATATTCGGACTCATCTTCTCTTGTATGTTCGCATTACTCCTCTTCGCTCTCCGTTCTCTGATTAGAAAACTAAAACAGGATGCTTCATCAATGAATAGGGGGAAAAGCGGCAAGACGGGATTTCATATTTTCGGAATTCTTTTGGGAATTGCCGCACTGCTCTTTATGAGTGTTATTCTCGGGTATTTTTTATTCTTTACTCCGGTTGACAGAGTCTTTTACAAGCCGTTTCTCAATATATTCTTTATAGCTCTGTTTTTCATAAACATAGTGTTCTTTGATATAATGAGGGCATACACAAAAAAAGGAATGGAGACTCTTCTAAAGATTGAGGGATTCAAAATGTACATTAACTCAGCCGATGAGGGTCAGTCGGGTCTTGGCAGGGATATCTCAATGAATCAGGATTTGTTTGAAAAATATCTGCCGTACGCAATTGCTCTTGATGCGGAGAGTTCATGGGTGAAAAAATTTGAGGACTCATTCAATGTTCAGGACGGCTCAAGCAGAATGCACTATTATCCCGTATGGTATAATGCGGAAAATTTCAATATGAATTCATTTGCCTCATCATTCTCCTCTTCAATGTCAAGCGCAATATCATCATCCTCGCAGGCTCCCGGTTCGTCAAGCGGCTCAGGCGGCGGCGGTTCATCAGGCGGCGGGGGTGGAGGCGGTGGCGGCGGAGGCTGGTGATATACAGGGGCTGTGCATGATTTTCAGCAGTCATCACAGGAACAAAAAATTTTTATCAATAGTTTATTGACTGAATGGCTGATTTTTGATAAAATAATAGGATAATAAATGAAAAAATTTGGAGGTTTCAATGAAAGAAATATTATCGGGAAATGAAGCTGTAGCAAGGGGAGCCTATGAAGGCGGACTTCATTTTGCCTGTGCATATCCGGGAACACCGTCGACCGAGATTCTTGAAAACATGACAAAATACAAGGAGATACATTCTCACTGGTCAGTGAATGAGAAGACATCCCTTGAAACAGCTCTCGGAGCATCATTCGGAGGAATGCGCGCTCTTGTGGCAATGAAGCATGTAGGGCTCAATGTGGCGGCAGACCCGCTCTTCTCTGCAGGATATATCGGAGCAAAGGGCGCACTGGTCATAATAACTGCTGATGATCCGGGAATGCATTCATCACAGAATGAACAGGACAACAGAAACTATGCCAGAGCGGCTAAGATACCCATGCTTGAACCGTCAGATTCGCAGGAGGCAAAGGATTTTACAAAGATTGCGCTTAAAATAAGCGAAGAATTCGACACACCGGTTCTTATACGACTGACAACAAGAATATCCCATTCAAAATCAATAGTGGAATTTGCAGAGAGAGAGAATGTCGAAGTTAAGGGATATGAAAAGAATGTGAAAAAAAATCTTGTAATGCCCGCTCACGCGAGAGCTCTGCACAAGAAAGTCGAAGAGAGGCTCTTAAAGCTTAAGGAGTTTTCAAATGATTTTAAGTACAATACAATAGAATACAAAAATAAAAATATCGGAATAATAACATCCGGAATATCCTATCAGTATGTGAAAGAGTCAATGCCTGACGCCTCTGTTCTCAAAATTTCACTCTCATGGCCTCTTCCCGACAGAATCATAAAAGAGTTTGCGGATAATGTGGAAAGACTTTATGTTGTGGAGGAGAATGATCCTTTCATTGAGACTGAAGTAAAGGCGATGGGGATAAAGATAACAGGAAAAGAGATAATACCCATAGTGGGCGAACTCAATCCGCGAATAGTGAAAGAGTCATTTAATGCAGTGGAGAAGTACAAGCTGAAAGAGACAATGGAGAAGGCTCCCGGCAGGCCGCCTGCATTATGCCCCGGATGCCCGCACACATCAGTCTTTCATGCGATTAATAAATTGAAGCTTATAGCGACAGGAGATATAGGATGCTACACGCTCGGAGCTCTGCCTCCTTTAAGCGCAATGGACACATGCGTTGACATGGGAGCGTCAATAACAAATGCTCTGGGCCTTGAATATTCGCTGAAGGGCCGCGACAAGAGAAAGATAGTCGCAGTGATAGGAGATTCGACTTTCTACCACTCAGGAATAACAGGCCTTATTGACCTTGTATATAATAAAGGCACATCGACAGTGATAATTCTGGACAATTCAATTACAGCCATGACGGGGCATCAGGATAATCCGGGAACCGGAAAGACTCTCATGGGAGAGGATTCTCCGAAATTTGATTTGGAGCGTCTTATAAAGGGGCTCGGAATAGAGCATGTTTATTCTGTTGACTCATACAATCTTGAAGAGGTTGCGAATCTTATAAAGAGAGAGACCGAGAGGTCTGCGCCTTCAGTAATCATAGCAAGAAGGCCGTGCATACTTCTTCCTGAAATGAAAAAGAAAAAATTTGACAAGTATGAAATAGATGAAAACAAGTGCACAGGATGCCAGATGTGCGTCAAGCTCGGATGCCCTGCGATATCGTTCGACAAGGAGAAGAAGAAGGCGCTCATAAACAAATCTCTCTGCGTCGGCTGCTCTTTATGCTTCCAAGTATGCAAATTCGGCGCAATCAAAAAAGTGCAAGGAGAATAAGATGAATACTAAAATTATCATAGCAGGTGTGGGCGGACAGGGAATACTTTTGGCGAGCGACATTCTCTGTGAAGTGGCTATGAAGGCGGGATTCGACACAAAAAAGAGCGAAGTGCACGGAATGAGCCAGAGAGGCGGAGATGTGGTATCCCATGTGATATTCGGAGAGAAGGTCTATTCACCTCTGATATCATACAATGAAGCTGATGTGATACTCTCATTTGAACAGGTTGAGGCTCTCAGAAATCTCGACTATCTTAAAGACGGCGGAGTAATGATAATAAATGACATCAGAATTCTTCCCGTTCCGGTTGCATCAGGCATGGCCGATTATCCGAAAGACGCAGTGGGTGAAGTGAAAAAGTTCGTGAAGAACACAATAGTCCTTGATGCGGAGAGCATGGCAAAAGAGCTTGGAAATGTCAAGGTGATGAATGTGATACTTCTCGGAGTTATGGCAAAGCAAGTGAAGATCATAAAAAAGGAAATATGGATAGAGGCTTTGAAGGCAAATGTTCCTCCAAAAACCATAGATGTAAATATAAAGGCATTTGAAAAGGGGTACGACTTTTCGTAAAAAAATGAAAATCCTTTATGGAATTTCAGGGCATGGAAACGGCCATATAACAAGAAGCTCCTATATAATCAAGCTCCTCGAAGAGAAGGGGCATCGGGTGAAAGTGCTCACATACGGGCAGGGGATAAAGTATATAAATGCCAATAATGAAAAATTCGATTATGTCAATATTTCAGGATTCGACATTTATTACAGGGACGGAATCGTAAGAAATTACAAAACATTCTATGAATTCGTCAAAAGGCTTCCTCTCGATTCTGCAAAGCAATTGTTCCTTTTTTTCAGAATAGTGTATAATTTCAAACCGCATATAATAATATCCGATTTTGAACCTTTTTCACAGCTTCTTGCAAAAACTCTCGGAATTCCTCTTGTGGACATTGACAATAATATAGCTGTTAATATTGTCAAAGGCAATCCAGCCCCTTCATCATATTCGGAAAAATTTTATACTAAAGCCACTGTTAGCTTATTTGTAAGAAAGGCAAAGTATCATTTTCTTCTGACATTTGCTCCAGACCATATAGATGTGCCAGAGGATAAAAAATACAAACTTATTATTGTTCCGCCGATTATAAGAGATGAAATTATAAGCGCGAAAAAACTTGTAAAGGACAAAAAATTCATTTTGATTTATCAGACATCAAACAGCATGGTTGACAAAATAAAGATACTCACGGAAAAATTCAAAGATGTTGATTTCATCGCATACAAAGTGAGTATGGATGCAAAGCCGAATCTAAAAGTGAAGGGTTTCTCCACAGAGGATTTCATAAATGACCTCGCAGAATGCTCGGGTATAATATCAAACGGAGGATTCACTCTGATAAGCGAAGCAATATATCTCGGCAAGCCGATATATTCTGTGCCCATAAAGGGCCAGTACGAACAGAGAGTGAACGGGTTTTTGGTTGAAAAGATGGGATACGGACTGACGAGCAATGATTTCGACGAAGAGAGATTTGAAAAATTTATTAATAATATGGAAGAATACAAAAAAAATCTTTCAAAATATTATCAAGATGGAAACAAGGAATTCGAGAAAAAACTTTTTACAGCTCTCAATCTTGTAAATAAAAATCTGCCGAAGAGATATCATGACCAGATAATGATTGCAATAATACCGATAATTCAGATAAATGCTTTAAAATTTATTTTCTCAAAGATTATCCCCGTATATAAGCATGAACTGGTGAGGATAAGGCGCAGATTCTAATCCGAATCCGCCCCCAATTTCTTTTTTAAAGACTGTATTTTTTTATAATACCATTTAAGAGCGCTTTCAGTATCTCCCAAGAGCTCATAAGCCGCGGCTATCTCGCTCTCCGGAAGATCTATATCCTCTGTCTTCACGGATGCCTTCTTTTTTGAAAAAATCTTTTCAAGAATTTCATATACATTCTCTTCTATGAATTTTTCGTCTATAAGTTTGTAGCATAATTCCTCCGCAGAGTCATTTTTATTCAGTGCCTCCAATGACAATGCTTTGAGGTACATTACTTTAAGGCGGTTTTCCTCAGTCTCAATATCATTTAAAATATTCAAGGCCTCCTCGAAGAGTCCCTGTTTCACAAGTATTCTTGCGGCTGTGAGTGTTTTAAACATCATCCCATCTCGGATTGCTGTTCTTCCGAATTTTTTATGCAGTAGTACTGGAAACGGTAATTGTTCTCTTTATGGACTCTGCATTTTCTGCACAAACACTCTTTCTCTTCAGTTATGCACCTGCTTCCTGAAATCGTCGAGATGCAGTATCCTCCGACTTCTTCACAGTCCGAAAAGGATTTGCATTTTTTACAGAGGCATTTTTTCAACTGCGCATCAGTTTTAAGGCTGTCCTTGTCGGTAGCATTCATTATTATCCTCCTTGTCTTAAAACATTATATCAATCGTTTTAGAAAAGTCAATTTACATAAAAAAAAAGGGGGGCTTCAAGCCCCCCTTTAAAAAAGCATCAAGTCTATTTTAAAATATCGAATCTATGCGTATCTGTCTTATTGAGAACAAGGTAGTATGTTCCATTTGGAATTTTTTTAGTGTCTATTGCGCGAACATTGTCAAATTCTGTTATTCTCTTTCCCGCTATATCATAAAATGCTATGTCAGTCACAAGCTTATCAGTGATATAAATCACATTGTTTGACATGACCGGTTCTGCATACGAAGAGACCACAGAGCTCTTTGCTATTACATTTTTTTCGGTCATGGTGAATGCCACAACCTGATAATCGAATTTTCCGAGCTGTTCAATCCTGTCTCTGTACTCTCCGCTCACAATAGGGCTTTCATATATAATTTCACCGTTTCTCAGAATCCGGATTCCGACATAATGAGGAGAGCAGTCATACTTGATTGTTGATATATGTTCAGTGATATCATAATCTATTGTTGAATTTGCGAACATTGCCAAAGTGAATGTCGTCTGCCCGTAAATGAAATTTGTCCATGTCCAGCATGCTCCGTTGGTGGAGCCGTTATAAGCCGCACTTGCGCCCCATGGATGCGTAGAGGCAGTATATTCCGCCTCAAAATAGTATATGTTGGCATCATCAGGGAGATATATGCCGAGCCCATGTGCATTTTTGAAGCCGGACTGCCAATCCTCAGGATTCATTTTATCAATAATTGTCATTATATTTACAGCATATCCTTTGACTCTAACTCCTATTGTGCCATTGGCATTCAAGAGATAGCAGAAATGGTATAGGTCTTTGAAATCCTCATAGAAGGTGCCTGATGACATCTCCTGTGCCCCGTCAATGCAGGTCTGCACATCTGTTGCGCTTCTGCCTCCCTCATCTATAATCAGGTATTGGGCGAGGGAGAATATCTGGCTTTTAAGATAAACAAATTCAGCTCTTGATATTCCGTTCGTCTCTTTCAGATCATTCACCACATTATATGTGAGAGTATTGTCAGTAGATGTGCCATAGTATGTTTTGTAGTCATTCACCATAAGATGTCCGAGCCATGCATGGGAAGTTGGAGCGCTTGTCGCAAGGGAAAGTATGAAGTCATCATAATACCATCCGGCAAACGGCACATTGGCCTCTGAGACTACCATCATCTGCGATATGTCATACATGTCCCAGAGAACCTCCATATAACTCATGACGCACATGTCGCAGCCGATAAAATAAAAATCCTTCCCCACTTGGCCTCTTGCTTCTTCTAATGCCGTTCTCCACTCTCCTGATGCGCCGCTCATGAAGTCACCGTCAGTGTCGTCGCTCATTCCGCCTTTAAGAGGCATGTTTCCTTTTCCCCAACCTGCTCCATGATTCCATAGTATAAGGCCGTAATTGGTTGCAGCATAATTTTTCTGTACCCAATCGGCGAAATCAATCAGTGTCTGCGGATCCGCCATGTTCCGCTCGCCTTTCACAACAGCGGCGACATCATTTATTTTCCCATCTGTTCCGCTTCCGGTTCCGCTCAGATGATAATATCTTGTGTCTGAGCGCGTTCCTCCTTCATCGATATATCCTCCGTAGTCAGCATTTCCATCAACGCAGATGAGAATGTCAAGATTTGAAATCATGTTTCCATAAGCGTTTTCAATCTCATCTATGTCATCGTTTATTGCACTTGAAAGATTGTTATCACCGCATATATAAACAAGCAGAGCGAAGGGCTTAGCTTGAACGAATGAGACGAGAAGCATTAATGACAAAATCAATAAAAATAACTTTTTCATGAAACCTCCCTTTTGGTTAAGCACATTTTTTAGCATAAAGCGTGCTAACTTTAATTTATAAATATACTTATAACTTAACATATAAAATTTATTTTACAAATTTTCTTTCTCAAAGTGCAAATTTTTATATTATCACAATAAAATGTGAATAATATGCATTTTCAGGAGATTTCAACTGTAATTATTATTGATTTATTTTAAGCAATATGTTATAATTAAATATTATGCAAAATAGTGAAAAAGAGAGATTTATTGAGGCATTGAATAACACAAAATTCTCTTACGGAGAGAAGTTTCAAGGCGCAGAAAAAGGAAGAAAAAAAAGAATCAAGGAGAAAGTTCTCGACCTGCACGGATATACTTCCGCAAGAGCGGAAGAGATAGTGGAGACTGCCCTGAGAAACTCTAAAATGTCAGCCGTGACGCAGATAAAAATAGTATGCGGAAGAGGAATCCACTCTGACGGAGCGCCTGTTTTAAGAGGCAGTGTGGAAAATGTGCTGAATAGAATGAAGAGTTATTTTGAAAAATATTCTGTTGATTTGAATAACAATTTTACTGTTATTATGAGGAAAAAATGAAAAAAATATTTTTTGCAGTTTTGATTCTGCTCATTTTGTCTGCAGGATGCTCGGATACAAAGAAAGAGACTGTTGAGACAGCAAAGACAATACTCTCTCTTCCGGACAAGGCAGCTGTCACTGCAGACCTTGTGCAGATAAGAAATTCAGTGAATTTTTTCTATGCGCAGAAAGGGTTCTTCCCTGAGGATTTGGGAGTTCTGAATTTGAATCTTAATAATCCTGAAAGTGATTTTATATATGACCAGTCAAAAGGCTCTGTAAAACACAAGGATTATCCTCAAATATAAAGGAGTTTTAATGGATATCAGCAGGAACAGAATGGTAGATGTTCTCATTGAAGATGAGATGAAATCATCGTATGTGGATTATGCAATGTCAGTCATTATTGCAAGGGCTCTCCCTGATGTGCGGGACGGGCTCAAGCCTGTCCACAGAAGAATCCTTTTTGCTATGAAGGAATTGGGACTGTACCACAACAGACCGTTTAAGAAGTGCGCCGCAGTGGTCGGAGATGTGCTTGGAAAGTATCATCCTCACGGAGATATGGCAGTCTATGATTCTTTGGTGCGTATGGTTCAGGATTTTTCATTGAGATATCCAATGATAAAAGGGCAGGGAAACTTCGGTTCAATAGACGGAGACAATGCGGCAGCATACAGATACACTGAAGCGAAGCTTGCAAAAATCGCAGAGGAAATGCTTGTGGACATTGACAAGGACACTGTTGATTTCATGCCTAATTTTGACGGTTCGTACGATGAACCGACAGTTCTTCCTTCAAGAATACCGAATCTTCTTGCAAACGGAGCCTCCGGAATAGCTGTGGGAATGGCAACCAACATACCGCCTCACAATATCAGGGAACTGATAGACGGAGTCATAGCGTATATAGCTGATAAGGACATCACCACCGAAGGATTGATGAAATACATAAAGGGTCCGGATTTCCCTACAGGCGGAATAATTCAGGGAATGGGCGGAATAAAGAGAGCGTATGAAACCGGAAAAGGGCAGATAATAACAAAGGGAAGAGTCAAATTCGAAACAAAGAAGAATGACAGGGAGCAGATAGTAATAACTGAAATTCCTTATCAGGTGAATAAATCAAATCTCATTGAGAAAATAGCAGACCTTGTCAATCAGAAAGTCATTGAAGATATTTCCGATATAAGAGATGAGAGCGACAGGGACGGAATGCGCATAGTGATAGTGCTGAAGAAGAATGCGGAGAGGTCTGTGGTTCTCAATCAGCTGTACAAACACACGACTTTGAAATCTTCATTTTCAATAATGCTTATATGCCTTGTGAACAATCAGCCGAAGCTTCTGACTTTGAAGGCGATAATCGAAAATTATGTGAAGCACCGCGAAGAGGTGATTAAAAGAAGAACTCAATTTGAACTCAAAAAAGCTGAGGAGAGGGCGCACATAATTGAAGGACTTAAAATAGCAGTTTCAAATATTGATGAAATTGTGAAGATAATCAAGACGGCGGATGATACTGTGGACGCATCTTTGAAACTGCAGAAGAGATTCTCTCTCTCCGAGATTCAGGCAGGAGCGATTCTCGACATGAAATTGTCGCGTCTCACAGGTCTTGAAAGAGAAAAACTTGAAGCGGAATATCTTGAGCTTATAAAGCTTATAGAGAGACTGAAATTTATTCTTTCAAGCGAAAAGAACATTCTCAATGTTGTCAAAGAGGAACTGCAACAGGTCAGAAAAGAGTATGGAGACGAACGTCGCACTGAGATTGTGGCTTCAGAGGATGAAGAATTTGAAGTTGAAGATCTTATAGCGGATGAAAATGTGATAGTGACGATAACTCATCAGGGATATATAAAGAGGCAGGCGATACTCGCATACAGAAAACAGGGGAGAGGCGGAAAGGGAATCATAGGACTCACAACAAAGGATGATGATTTTGCCGAGAACCTGTTTGTTGCTTCAACCCACCAGTATATTCTCTTCTTTACTACCAAAGGAAAAGTTTACTGGCTTAAAGTATTCCAGATTCCAGAAGGCGGAAGAGTCTCAAAGGGCCGCGCTATAGTAAATCTCCTTGAGCTTGAAAAGGGAGAGGAGATAAGAGGGAGCGTGCCTGTGAGGGATTTCGATGACAAGCATTTTGTATTCATAATAACGAAAGACGGCATAGCAAAGAAGACTGACCTTACCGCATTTTCAAATCCGAGAAAGGGCGGCATAATAGCAATCACAATCAATGAAGAAGACAATGTGGCAGATGTTGCGCTCACAGACGGAACCAATGACATTATAATAGTCTCAAAGGGCGGAATGGCAATAAGGTTCAGCGAAAATGAAGTGAGGGCAATGGGAAGAGGCGCCGCGGGAGTGAAGGCTATCAATCTTGATAAGGGCGACGAAGTGATAAGCATGGTTGTTGTCAAGAGAGAATCATCACTCTTCATCTCTACTGAAAACGGATACGGAAAACGCTCCGACATGAATGAATACAGAAGGTCGCACAGAGGCGGAAAGGGCGTAATAACCATAAAGACGCATGAGAGAAACGGAGATGTCGTTGATGCTATTGAAGTTCTTGAAAAAGACGAGCTTCTATTCATCGCCCAGTCGGGACAGATGATGCGCATCGCAGTAAATGATGTGAGAGTCATAGGCAGAAACACAGGAGGTGTAAGACTTATGAATCTTGCCGAAAATGACAAGCTGATAGATGTTGCAATAGTGGCTGATGAAAACATAAACAGCGCTCCTGAGAACGGAGAATCTGCAGAATCTGAAATAATTCCCGAAGAGACGGAAGAAATTGAAGAGGAGAACAAAGAAGGCGATGAGCAGTAAAGACCTTGTACAGTCAATCCACGCGCGGATAAATGACAATATATCACGCGTTGTAATAGGACAGAATGAGGTTGTTGAGAATGTGCTCATAACTCTTCTGTGCAATTCCCACTCTATAATTGTCGGGGTGCCGGGGCTTGCGAAGACCCTTATAGTAAAGCTTCTCGCAAAATCCATTGACGCTTCTTACAGCAGAATTCAGTTTACTCCGGATTTGATGCCTTCCGACATAACAGGAACGATTGTCTTTAAAAAAGAGAATGAGAAGAATGCATACGAATTTATAAAGGGTCCGATATTTGCCAACATTCTACTTGCAGACGAAATAAACAGAACTCCTCCGAAGACGCAGTCCGCTCTTCTTCAGGCAATGGAGGAGAGGTTTGTAACAGCAGAATCCAAGGAATATCCGCTTCCTCATCCCTTCAATGTATTTGCGACTCAAAATCCGATAGAGCAGGAGGGCACATATCCACTTCCTGAAGCACAGCTTGACAGGTTCATGTTCCAGATAGAGATAAATTATCCTGACAGAGAGGCGGAGAAGAAGATCCTGTCCGATAGAGTGATAAATGAAGAATTTTCCCTCAAAGACGGAATTGTGAAATTGTCGGAAATCACAGAGGCGCAATCCATAATCGAAAAGGTTGCAGTAGCATCAAATATCCACGAAGCAGTATTGAATATGATGAGAAATTCCCGTCCCGAAACAACAAAGAGCGATATTGTGAAGGATTATGTAAAATGGGGAGTCAGCCCGAGGGCAGGAATCTTCCTGATAGCCGCGGCAAAAGCAAAGGCTCTGCTTGACGGAAGGCTCACACCCGATATGGATGATTTGAAGATACTCGCACCACTTGTCTTCAAACACAGAATAATACTCTCATTCAAGGGAGAGATGGAAAACAAAGACAAAGAAGAGATAATAAATGAAATTATCAAAAAATCTTTTTAGTTTACTTCTATTATTTTTTATTTTCACAGCGATTATTTATGCTGAGGAGGATTTTGAATACAAGATTAAAGAGAATGAGACAAAACTGTCGGATATAAAGAGACAGCTCTCACTTATAAAATCAAAAAAGGATTCGCTGAAAGCCGAAGAGACGCAGACTCTTCTTACTTTAAACAGGATGGATGAAGAGATATATCTTACAGACCTTCTTATAAAACAGCTTGAAATGAGGAATAATCTTCTCACACTGAAGATTGACACTCTATCAAAAGAGATTTTATCTCTGGAGACAGAAATAGAGAAGAGAAGAGGGGTTCTGAAGATCCGTGTGCGGGATATTTACAAGAGGGGCAAGATTAACACATTCGAACTTATATTCACTGCGACCTCATTCGCCGACCTTTCACAGAGATTGAAGTATATGTCAGTGATTGCAAAACAGGACAAGAGGCTCTTTGATAAAGTAAAGAAGCTTCAGTCGGTCCTCACACAGAGGCTTAAAGATATAAAGGCGTCAAGCGAACAGCTTGCACTTGTGAAGAAAGAGGTTGAGGATGAAAAGACAAAACTGCAGAATGACATAGCAAATAAAAAGACATTTCTAAAACAGATTTCATCTGAGACTCAGAAGCAGACTAACATTGAAAACGAACTGAAACGTTCCGAGGAATCCCTTCAATATCTTATAAACAAATTGAGAGTGGCTCAGAAGAAGATTGATACGAAGAGGGATGTAAAAGAGGGAACACACTATTTTGAAAAGAACAAGGGAAAGGTTGTCTGGCCTGCGAAAGGTAAGATTATATCCGCATTCGGAACAGTGAGGCATCCGAAGTATCAGACAAAGACCTTAAACAACGGCATAGACATTCAGGTGTCAATAGGAGACCCGATTTATGCTGTATATGACGGAGATGTGATTTATGCGGATAAGTTTTTAGGATACGGCAATGTGATAATGATTGACCACGGAAACGGCTATTATACTTTATATTCCCATCTGTCTTCAATTGATGTCATTCTCAACCAGCCGATACTTGCCGGAGAAGTCATAGGAAAGGGAGGAGACTCGGGCTCTCTCTCAGGAGCGATGCTTCATTTTGAAATACGAAAGGACGGAAAGCCGTTGAATCCGATGAATTACTTAAAGAAGAAATAATGTTTGAAAATATTGTGGGTCACAAAAGAATCAAGGAGTATCTTGAAAGGGCTCTTAAAGAGCAGAGATACGGACATGCATACTTGTTTGCAGGCTCTCCTTGTGTGGGCAAATTTTCAACTGCTCTTGAATTCGCCTGTCAGATAATGGGCGAGAAGAGCAGACGCGATGTCTATTCTTTCAGACATCCTGATTTGATAGTTCTGTATCCGTTTTTGAAAAAAGATATAAAACTTACCGACACTTATTTGAATGCTCTTTCAGCATCTCTTCAGGAAAAGACATCCAAGAACGGAGTGGTGTCTGACCTTTTTTCTTTTTCCGGAAACGAAACAATTCCGATAGATGTTGTGAGGGAGGTTATTTCCGCGGCAGGTTTGAAGACCTATATGGCATTAAAGAGAGTAGTTATTGTCAGAAATGCGGAAATGATGAGAAAGGAATCCGCCAATACATTTTTGAAGATTCTTGAGGAGCCGCCGAAGAGCACAATGTTCATCCTCACGACAGACAATATAAACGGAGTCATCCCCACAATTGTTTCAAGATGCCAGATACTGAAATTCGGATTTCTGACAGACGAAGAGATAGCGGATTACCTTGTCTTTAAAGGCAGGAAGAGGGATGACGCAGTGAAATGCGCGTACCTGATGGACGGGAGCATTAATGAATCTTTGTGCACAGAGAATGTATTGAGCAGGGATGAAGTTGTGAAATATTTTTTAAATGATGACAGGGAAGCTCTCTTTAGAACTCTTTTTAAGTCGCACAAGAAACAGGATGAAAAATCTTCTTGCATGATGTTTTTAAAACTGATATACAAGTATCTGAGCGATTCAATGATTTCAGGCAATTCAAAATTCTCGCTTGAAGAGACTGAAAAAATCATGGACGAGATTCTCAATGCGGAGAGGGATTTGAAGCTTAATTTTCAGACAGGATACATATTGAATTTTATAATGGATATATCACATAAAAAAAATGAGGTGAAACATGTTCGGCAGAGTTGAATTCAGAGGATATGACAGGGCATTATTCGAAATACCTTCAAATATAGATGTGGAAGAGGGAAAATATGTAATATGCCAGCACGAGCAGGGCCTTGATGTGGGATTTCTTCTAAAGATTTATCCTCATGATTATGAGAAGCCCATAGGAAAGATACTGAGAAAGGCGACTGATGATGACATGCGGCTGAAGAGGTCGAATCAGATAAAGGAGAAGGAATCTTACGGACCCGCAATGAAGAAGATTGAAGAGAGCAATCTGAGCATCAAGTTTGTAGATCTTGAGATTCATTTTGACGGACAGCATATGACATTCTATTTCATATCAGAGAGAAGAGTCGATTTCAGACAGCTTGTGAAATCCCTTGCATCATTCTTTCACACGCGGATAAGAATGAAGCAGATAGGAATTCGCGACCATGCGAAGAGAATAGGTGGCTACGGCCCGTGCGGACAGGAGATGTGCTGTAAAAGATTTTTAAATAATTTTGAAGCCAT
Organism: Caldifarciminota bacterium UBA2202; assembly: GCA_002327905.1. Taxonomy (GTDB): domain Bacteria; phylum Hydrothermota; class 32-111; order 32-111; family 32-111; genus UBA2202. The sequence continues at coordinate 18,440 of DCUY01000038.1, forward strand.
AACTCTTCAAACCTTGAAAGACCAGAATCTCTCAATGACTCCGCAGAAGGTCTCAGGCATGTGCGGAAGGCTTATGTGCTGTCTGATGTACGAAATGGATTTTTATGATGAAGTCTCCAAAAAGTTTCCTCCTCTCAACACTCATGTTTCAACGGACAAATATGGAGAGGGGAAGATTGTGAAGATAGATATATACAATGACAGAGTGACAGTGCAGTATGATAAGGTTGAAGAGAACGGAGGCCTTTTAACGCACACTCTTGACGAATTCAATCAGATAAAAAAGAAAAAGTGGTCATTCATACCGAAAATAAATGAAAATTCAGAGGAGGAAAAATGACGCGCTATATGGTGACAGCGGCTCTTCCGTATGCGAACGGACCCATTCACATAGGGCATCTTGCAGGATGCTATCTTCCTGCGGATATTTTTGTGCGGTATATGAGGCTGAAGGGAGAGGATGTTCTGTTTATATGCGGCTCTGACGAGCACGGAGTGCCGATAACCATCAAAGCTGAAGAGATGAAGAAGACTCCTCAGGAGATTGTCGACTATTATCATGACATAATGGAGAAATCATTCAAAGCATTCGGAGTAAATTTTGATAATTTTTCAAAGACATCTCTTCCTCTTCACCATAAAAATGCGCAGGAATTTTTTACGATATTAAACGAGAAAAAATACATATCCAAAAAGACGGAGAAGCAGTATTACTGCGAAAAGTGCAAAAGATTTCTTCCGGACAGATATGTCGAGGGAGTGTGCCCACTCTGCAAGAGCGAGGGATCTCGCGGAGACCAGTGCGATGCATGCGGAAAGGTAATGGAAAATGTCTCACTAATAGACCCGAAATGCAAATTGTGCGGCTCTGCTCCGGTAATAAAAGACACGGAGCATTTTTATCTTGACCTTGACAAATTTCAGGACAAACTGAAAGAGTACCTCACAGGGAAGACATGGTGGAAGGAGAATGTGAGGGAATATTCATTGGGATGGCTTAAAGAGGGCCTCCGTCCGCGCGCCATAACCAGAGATATTGACTGGGGAGTGAAGGTGCCTATAGAGGGATATGACGGAAAGGTTCTCTATGTCTGGTTTGACGCTCCAATAGGATACATATCTTCGACAATGGAATATTTCAACAGACTCAACAAAAAAGACGAATGGAAAAAATGGTGGACAGACCCCAACACAAAGCTTATACATTTTCTCGGAAAGGACAATATTGTCTTTCATGCTGTTATATGGCCTGCAATGCTTATGGGAGTGGGAGGATACAACCTTCCCTATGACATACCTGCAAATGAATATTTGAATCTTGAGGGCAAAAAGCTTTCTACTTCAAGAAATTGGGCTGTGTGGCTTGACGATTATCTCACAAGGTACAAGCCTGACATTTTGAGATATGCTCTCGCATCTACTCTTCCGGAAAACAAAGATACTGATTTTTCATGGAATGATTTTCAGCAGAGAAACAATGGAGAGCTTGCCGATATATACGGAAATTTCATCAACAGGACAATTCAGTTTATTATAAAATACAATGACGGAAAGGTGAGCGCAGACCCTAATCTTAATGAACAGGATGCGGAGTTTCTGAAACTGATTGAAAACAAAATTAAAATCATAGGAGATTCAATAGAATCCTATTCAATCAGAAAGGCATCATACGAATTCATGGATATAGCAAGAGAGGCGAATAAATACTTTACTGTTCAGGAGCCGTGGGTGTTGGGAAAGAAGGACAAAGACAGGCTCAATACGGTTCTCTATGTGTGCATGAAAGCAGTAACAGCTCTTGCATGCGCCGGAGACCCGTTTATACCATTCTCATCAAAAGAACTCCGCGATTTTCTCGGAATTGATAAATTCAAATGGGATGAGATAATGAAGATTGAACCGTCCGAAAACATAAGCGGGAAAACGCTCGGAATACTCTTCTCAAAGATTGAGGATTCTGTCATTGAAGAGGAAAAGAAACGTCTCGGAAAGAAGATGGATGCCGGGCAGACTGAAGAGAGCGCTGAAATTTCAATAGATGATTTCAAAAAAGTTGCTCTTGTAGTTGCAAGAGTTCTTAAAGCAGAAAAAGTAAAGGGAGCAGACAAACTCCTGAAACTCTCACTGGACTTGGGAGGTGAAAACCGCGAAATTGTCGCAGGAGTGGCTCTGCATTACTCTCCTGAGGATTTGGAAAACAAAAAAATAGTTATAGTGAAGAATCTGAAGCCTGCAAAACTGAGGGGCATAACTTCGCAGGGAATGCTTCTCGCCGCATCCAATAAAGATAAAACAAGAGTGAAAATCCTATTCCCGGATGAATCATGCGAAGCCGGTGATACTATTGGCTAGTCCGTTCACAGACACGCATACTCACCTACAGATGGAGGAGTTTCATTTCAAAGAGAAGAGAGAAGATATCTGCGAAAATCTCCGTAAAAATGATGTCAGAATTATAAATGATGTGGGATATGACTTGAAGAGCAGTCTGGACGCATTGGATATAGAACTTGAAGACGGCTTCGAACATTATGCTTTTGCAGGAATACATCCCCACTATTCTGAGAAGGTGATAGATTATGAATTGGAGATGCTTGAGGAGATTCTTTCAAAAAAGAAATTTTCCGGAGTGGGTGAAATAGGTCTGGACAAATGGTGGCATAAAGACGAGAATGTGATAAACAGACAGAAAGAGATTTTTATAAGACAGCTTGATATCGCATCAAGATTGAAACTTCCGGCAATGCTCCATGTGAGAAACGCGTATGAAGAGGCATTTGAGATACTAAAGGATTTCAGCTCCCTCAAAGTTGAGTTTCATTCATTCACAGGGACAAAGGAAGAGCTTGAATATATATGCGACAAGGAATACTATTTCGGAATAAACGGAATCGTGACATTCAAAAACACCAATCTCAGAGAATCAATAAAGAGAGAGCACATAAATCTGCTTCTTATAGAATCCGATGCGCCTTACCTATCTCCTGTTCCATACAGAGGAAGGAGAAATATGCCTTATTATATAGTGGAGACATACAAAGCAGTATCGGGACTTCTTGACATTGATCTTGAGAGTCTTAAAGAGACAGTAAAATATAATTTTTATGAATTCATTTCAAAAGAATAAAAAGACCAAAATACGTTTTTCTCAGCATTTTCTGACTGATGCCAATGTGCTGAAAAAAATCAGTGAGTCTGTAGATTCCCTTTATAAAGACAAAGTGCTTGAAGTGGGTCCCGGAAGAGGCTCTGTAACAGAGATAATACTCAGCAAAAAACCGAAGAATCTCACTCTTGTTGAAAAGGACCCGTCTCTCATCTTGGGTCTTAAAGAAAAATATCCCTCATGCAATATTATAAATCAGGACATACTTGATTATCAGGTTAAGGAGGATGTATTTGTATCATCAGTGCCTTACAGCATAACAAGGGAGATTCTTCTTCTTATATGCCGTTCGCGCTCTGTCAGACTCTCATATCTGATAATTCAAAAAGAGGTTGCGCAGAAAATCTCCTTTGAAAATCCCGTGCCGATATCCGTGTTTGTGCGCACTTTTTTTGAAGTTAAAAAGATATTTGACATTAAAAAAAACTCATTTACCCCTCCTCCCCAAATTACATCTTCCTTTGTTGTTCTTAAAAGAATAAAAGAGTACGAAGAGAATGTTTATGCGGATTATTGGAATTTTCTTATCAAGACAATGAGCAGAAAAAACAGGTCCGCAGAATTTCTTGACGAGAAATTCAAAGGCAGAAGAGTAAGCGGCTTAAAGGGCGAGGAGCTTTTAAAAACTTATGTTGACAAAGACATTCATACACATTGAAGGAATTAGCTACAGAAACGAAAGGCATCTTTGGGATAACGGCATAAAGTCATGGTGGGATGCTGTTGACAAAAAGCACCGACTTCCATTCGGCGAAGAGAAGAATGCCGCTCTGCTTAAAGAGGTCAAAGCATCAATCAGGGAATTCATGAGGGACAACATAGAATATTTCAGCAATAAACTTCCGCATAAAGAATGGTGGAGATTTTTAGGCCATTACAGAAGAGAGATAGGATATATTGATATTGAGACAAATATGCAGGGTCAAATCACAGTCATAGGGCTATATATAGGCGGGATATTTTATTATTACAAAACCGGAGATGACCCGCTCATTCTCGAAAAGATGATGTCTCTCCCGAAGATTCTTGTTTCATTCAATGGAATGGCATTTGATATTCCCAAAATCAAATCAGAATATCCATACCTTGCAATGCCTGAAATTCATTTTGACCTTCTTAAAGTCACAAAATCCGTCGGCTGGTACGGAGGACTCAAAAAGATCGAGGAGATGCTTGATATAAAGAGGCCCGACCATGTGCGCAATATGAACGGATATAATGCAATAATTCTCTGGGACCAATACAGAAACGGCTCTGAAAAATCTTTGGAGATTCTTCTTGATTACAATAAATATGATGTTTTGAATCTTGAAATTCTTTTAAATCTTTTTATTGAGGAAAAAAAATACAGAATACTATCTTGAGAAGAACTTTCTGATCCCCTGTTTCTTATTCTTCTCCTCTTCCTTCTCTTCATTCTTAGTTATCTCTTCCTCTTCAATCTGCTTGTCCAGATCGCTCAGCACATCTGTGAGCTGCTGTTCCTTCTCTTCGACAGTGACAAGTCCGCTCGAAATAAGTCCGTAAAAGACCTTTGCTGTCTGAAACTCCGACTGATTCACTCTCTTTGCTATATCTTTTATTGTGGACTGATTATCGACAAAAGTGAGTATCTTCCACTCTTCTGACGAGAGTTTTATATTTTCAGTGTCTGTCTCCGGATTCTCCACTATCTTCACAAGAAGGTCGAGCGATGGAATCAGCTTCTCAATCTGCTTCCATTCGTCAATGCTTCTCGCCGCTTCAAGCATCAAATGCTGTATCGGCAGGTTTATTGTCTTTCTTTCGCTTTTAAGGTCGGGGGAGAATTTGAATGTTCCGTCTGAGAGCATCAGCACTTTATGTATTGCATTCTCTCCTGTTCTGTCAGATGTCTCCGCATGAGTCACTGCTCCGTTCTCAAAATATATTCTGCCGAAATCTTCAACTCCCTTTATTTCAAGACAGCCGTCTTTCTTGTTCATGTTTATCAACTGAAGTATGTCAGTGATTTCAAAATCTTTCAAACTGCCTTGCAGACCGCTCAATCTATCCTCCGTTAGAACATATATGTTAAACTTATTGAATTATCTATTCCAAGATTGTAAGTATATGGAGAAAATGCATAATCAATCCTGAGTCTGTCAGTCTTCATTCCCACTCCGAGAGAGAAGAATCTTGTCGGGTCATTGAATATATAACCGCCTCTTACTGTGAAATTGCCGAGTATTTCAAATTCATCCGAGAAGGATAGTTTATATTTCTGGTCATTGATCTTGATAAAATCAGCCATTACAGTTGTATTCATATTATCTGAAATTCTTATATATTCTCTGACTCCGGCTCTGAGAGTGAAGGGAGGAATGATATAATCCGTGTTTCCCTCATCATAGCGCACTCTTCCACCCATATTAAGAAGAGAGACTCCCACTGAAAATCCCTTTACTCTTTCAAAATCCATTAAAAGCCCTGCGCCTCCCACAAATGCAGTCTTAGAAAGGTCGTATGAAATTTCGGATATTGACCTTCCCAAAAGACCGATATAGATTCCCTTGACAATCTCCTTTGAATATGCTATTCCGACTGAGAAAGACGAGAATCTGTAAAGACCCAGATGATCGCTAGTGGGGTATTCATTTCGAAGAGGAATCGTATCTGAAGAAGAATATCCTGTGGAGATTGATAAAACACCGCTTAAAATCGGCATCTGCAGACTGACAAAGGATATGTTAAGTGCGGATAATGAGTATCTGTATGAGAATGCCGCGCTCTTATCCGTAATAAATGCAGGTGAAGCCGGGTTGATAAGAAAGTTTGAAGAGCTTTTATATCCTGCTGTTCCCGCGTCTCCCAATGATAGGCAGACAGGGTCGGGAGAAGTCTTCAAAAAAGAGAAGCCGACATTTATGGACTGAGCATTGAAAAACTCATCCAATGTCAGAGAGTTGATAGATACATATATAAATATAAATAAAATAAACAATCTTTTCATAACCTCTTATATTAACGCATATAATATCTTTGTCAAGAGTATTATCTATTATGCAGATTACTCTTTGAAATTGATATTCAAAAGGATTTCAGTCTCCGAAGAGCTGTCAGTATTCATATCTTCCGGTCCGTCTTCATGGTTCTGCATCTCGCTCTCTTTTGGAGGCATTGCACCCTGCTGCATGGGTTTGCCCTTGTTTTTTAAATTGTCTCCGTTTCCCGACATGTCAGGTCTGTTTTCCTGAGAAGGTTTTCCTGATGATTCTGATACGAGAAGAAAAGAGACTGTCTTGTCATCTGCGGATTTGACAAACGGCAGTTGAATTTCAATATCCAAAATGGACTTGTCGCTTGTGCGGCGCATAAATGCTTTTACCTTATTTTTCAAAGAGAGGGGAAAATCCGAAGAGACGGTGAGTTCTTTCGGTTCTTCATTATTAGAAAATTCGTTTGAGGAATCAGCATCCATTGGAGGAGTTGGCGAAAACTTATCAAAAGAAATGGGAGGAAGAATGCTGATTTCGGATTTTCCCCTCTTTGTTTTGAAGGAGACTGTCATACCCGATTTTTCTATATTCATATAATCTTTTCTGTCTGTTATTCTTATACATAAAAGTATAACGGAATCGCTGTAATGAGAGGCGAAATAGTAATTGCATTTTTCTGCTCCTATGAAATAAATATCCTCCCAGTCTGTCAAATAACCGTCAGCTTTGAAATTATCAGATTTTGTGCTCTCTATCTTTATCTCTTATCTGCATGAGGAAAAAAAATCATAATTGAAAAGACTGAAAAAGCGAATGTCAAATACTTCTTCATTGATTCTCCTTTTATTCTTTAGACGCAGTGAAATCTCATATCCCTCGAAAATTTTAAAAATTATTTAATCCTGTATATTGACTTACATCAAAAATGATGTAAAAATCTGATATGAGAAGCAGACCATGCTACAGAAATTAATAAAATCGGAGGAGAAATGAATCTGAAGCGGTTTGATAATCCTAAAATATTTGCTGATAGTGTAATGCCGATACTTAAAAAAGAGGAGGCGGTAAACGGTCTTATGCTCGGAGTTCTGCAAGCAATATTGAGGGGAGATTATGAAAAGAATGAAAAATATATGGCATATACTGAGGAAAATGGATTTATAGCATCAATTGTATTGATGACTCTTCCTTTCGGTCCGATTCTCTATTCCTCAAGAAAAAATGATTCTGACTCCATGCAATTGATAGCCGATGACCTCATAAAAAGCAAGTTTAAAATTGACGACATAGTAGGAAGAAAGAGTGAAACAAAACTATTTGCGGAGATTTATTCAAGAACAATTAACTGCGGATTCGAACTCGGAATGAATATGCGCCTCTATGAATTGAAAAAAGTCAACAACATAATTCTTTCAAGCGGACTAATAAGGCAGGCAGAGCAGAAAGACACTGAAATAATAGCAGATTGGATAGGGCAGTTTCATGAGGAGACTCACACGGAAAGAGGAAGTTCAAATCTTCTTGAAGCGGCTGAAAGAAGGATAAAGGACGGGTCTGCGTTTGTGTGGGAAGATAAAAAGATTGTTTCTATGACTCTTAAAACAAGACCGACAAATAAGTATGTTTCAGTATCCGGAGTTTTGACGCCAAAAGAATACAGAAGAAAAGGGTATGCCACCTCATTGGTTTATTCATTGAGCAAGAGTCTTCTTGAATCAGGCTATGAGGGATGCACTTTGTTTACTGATTTAAGCAATCCCACATCAAATAAAATTTATCAGGATATAGGATATAAGGCGATATGTGACTTTGATAAATACAAATTTGCTAAAAAGATTAGTGCATAAGAATATGAAACTCGCTCTTGCAGTTGTAAAAGTTGAAAATACAAAAGAAAGAAATATTAATAAAATATTGAAAAATGTAGAAGATGCCGCGCTGAAAGGATCTGATATTATTGTCTTTTCTGAGACTGCATTGACCGGACTTATAAACGAAGATATTCCGGAAAAGGATTTAAAGCTTGGAGTCACCATTCCCGGCAAAGAGACCGGAGTTTTATGCGAGTTTGCAAAGAAACATGAAATTTATATTGCCATAGGTCTTTTTGAAAAATACGGCTCATCTCTTTATGATTCTGCAATTCTTATAAATAAAAAGGGTGAAATTGCTATCAAATACAGGCGGATTTCAAGGGGGTGGAGAGGCCCTAAGTCCGATTCAGCAATTTATAAAGAAGGAATTGAAATTCCTCATTATGACTCTGAATACGGCAGACTGTGCGTTTTAATCTGCGGGGATTTTTTCGATGATTTGTTATTAAAGAGAGTAAAAGAATTAAAAGCAGATTATCTTCTGCTTCCTTATGCGAGGTCATTTATTGATTGCTCCTTTGATAATGAAAAATGGGAGAAAGAGGAGCTCCCCGCCTACTGTGGACAGGCAAAAAAGGCAGATGCTGTTGTTATCGGCGTGAACAGTTTGGATAATGAATACTTCGGCGGAGGATTTATTCTGTCAAAGGCAGGAAAAATTATTTTAAGCTTCGATTTGGGAATAGAGGAAATGATCACAAAGGAAATGGCATGCTTATTATGATTCGAAACAGCCAATATCTGCGTTAATGCTAAGGCTTCAAGAATGTTCCTCGGATAATTCTATAATCCGTGCTTCCGGTACATCCAATGTCATAAAGGATGCACTTATTTTCGCAAATAAGATCATGAGTTGCGTTATCAAACATTTCATTTGAAAACAGACGAACATGCGGTAGTCCGTTCTTGGGAAGTCCGAATAATACCGCTAAAACCAAAACACCTTTCTTATTTAAAATTCTTAATATTTCATTCATTATTTGCTCTAATTGCTTATGCCATGTGTTTGATGTAAGCTCGTGCAAAAGTCCGAAACAATAAATTCCATCGAAAGAATTGTCTTTAAAAGATAAAAAACGGGCATCCGTCTGAACAAAATTGCAATTTTGCATTTTGCTGTTTTTACAAGCTAAAGAGAGTCCGTAAAATGACAAATCAACACCGACAATTTCCCTGTTATTGTTGCTTAAAGCCAAAGTTTCCCGCCCAATTCCGCAACCCAGATCCAAAATTCTGGAACATTTCTTTGAATCAAAAATACTCTTTGCATAAACAGATGTAGCAGAAATAGGCGCACTTAGAACTCTGCTGTCTTCCTTATAAAAATCATCCCATCTGTTCATAAATCAATCTTTCCTTGGAGTGGAATTCATATTGTGCAATAATGAAATCAACTCTTCAGTGAATGTATATATTTTTTCACGCATGCTGACTGAATTCAGATCAGTATTTATTCGAATATTTTCAAAAGTAATGTTTCCGATCGGAGTAATGCCTAAGTGTGAAAAATAATGTTCAACTGATTTTATTATTTCCATGTTCTCAGCCTTGCCTGCCCCGGCTCTAATACTAATGGAAATAGCTCTTTTGTGTTTAGGGAAAGATGAACTGCCGTCAATAGTATCACAATAAGGGAGACTTCTGTCAAAGAATACTTTCAATTGCCCTGTTACTGATCCCCAATAGGAAGGAGTGGCAACAATGATCAAATCTGCAGTTTTTAGGATCTCATAAATAATCTTCACATCATCGATCTGCTTACATTCTTTTGTCTCTTTGCATTCTTGGCAGCCCAAACAGTAATTTATCTTATAATCGGAAATATTTATTAAATCACATTCAAATTTGCTTTGCTTAAAATGATCTGCAATCATCGTCAGCAAGGCATTTGTGCTTCCGTTCTTTCTGGCGCTTCCATTTAACATTACAATTTTCATTTTACATCCTTCTGCCAATAAAGGTAGCAGCAGTATTTTTTCTTATGAATATTAACAATTCAATTACCATATTTGACTTGTTGAAAATTGCTAACTTTCATTTAATCATTTTAGCATTATAAAGAATTATTTCAATATGTTAAATTTGATTGTGTAACACTTTTATTGACTAAAATAATATAAAAATATATAATATCTTAAGGAGAATTTATGAATATGAAACACAGAAAAGTCGATTTAATCAAAGATAATGAAATTATTTTGAAATTTCATTGTGAAATCAATTATGAATGTGAAAACAAAGAGACTCGGAACACTTCTTTTCAATCCTACTATAATAAATGGATCAGTATAAAATCCCAGACCAATGAGTTTCTGGGTAATTTCAAACAGAGTCTTTGCGATGCAAGAACATTAGCAGATATTATAGAGGATGATGATTCAAATATTATTGCGTATATTTGGGTTAAATTTATAGATGTGAAAGGATATGAAATTGTGATAGCCGAAATCGAAGATTTGTATGTAGCGAAAGAGTTTCGTGGAAGAGGAATCAGCGTTTATTTGATGCAATATATTGAAAAATGGGCGTTTGAAAAAAAAGCCGACATACTTCGCTCAGGAACAGGAGCATCAAATCATAAATCAATTAAGATGCATGAGAATTTCGGCTTCAAACCCTACAGAATAGAATTTGAAAAAATAATCAGCAAAAACAAAAAGGATGATACAAATGTTTGTTAAATTGAAAGCAGAGAAATACGAAAAACTGAAAAGCTTTTTTAAGGGGCCGGAGTTCATACGGGCTTCTGCAGTGATATATTCAAACAGGGACGGGGATGTTTTTGTTGATAATGAAGAGGAGCCGAACATTGCATTTGTGAACACTTCGAATTTTTCTTATTTGTCAGGCGGTTTATCATCTCTGAAAAAATCGGATGACTTCAAAACATTCTTCAATGATTTGTTTGAAAAAGACAAATCAACAAAAAAGCATGTTATAAAGATAGTCACTCCGGACAAAGAGTGGATAGCGCCTGTTATGGAAATAATAAAGGAAAAGGAACCGTATATTATGCCTTATCGCCAATATCAATGCAGAAAAGTCAAATTAAATTGGAGAGAAATGCTTCCAAATAATTATGAGGTCAGAGAGATTGACAATAAATTTCTTGAAGATGTTCCCTTGGAACTTGCAAAGGATATTGAAGGGCTCATTGAAAAGACTCAATGGAATTCAAAGGAAAAGTTCATTGCACACTATGGCGGTATCTGCTTGTTTGATAAAGATAAACTTATCAGCCATTCATTCATGTTCTATAATAAAGGGGATGATTCGTACGAATTGTCAATAGCGACAGACAAGGAATACAGATTAAGAGGGTTCGGGTCAATAACAACAGCCGCATGCGCGGAGCTTGCTTTAAAAAGAGCATCTATAGTGCGGTGGACATGCAAAGCGCAGAATGAAGGGTCAGTGAAGACAGCATTGAAAGCAGGTTTTGAGCTTGTTAAAGAGAATGATACAGTATTTGTCAATTTGAGATAGAATCAATTCAGGTTTCTTAAGAAAAGCGCTTGACATTATATTGTCGTGGGATAGAATAAAAGCAGATTATAAAAGACGGAGGATATATGAATAGACTGATCTCCTGCATTCTTATCATTACAATGATTTATGTTGTCGGTTTCTGCGAATCCGGCCTGTTTGAGAATGTTGAGAAGAATAATGCCGCACAATCATCAGTCGGCAAGAAGCCTGTGTGCTGTATTGAAGTAAATTCATGGTCAAATGACATAAATATATTAAAAGACAACATCGCATTCGGATTCTGCGCAGGTTATATAGGGGACGGTGTATCATTTTTATCACGATTTATTAGAAAATTAATCAGCTATGAATTATCAAGAAACTTGACACAGATAGGAGTAAGAGTAAAATACTTATAAGGAGAAAATATTATGATTCATAAAATAGAATCCGCTAATTCAACTTGGAAGGAATTCGTCTACAAAAATGTTGTTGAATTCTGCAACGAAAAAGAGTCCAGAACTTTTACTTTGAAAGATTTCACAAAAAACAGATTAGAATTATTTCAGAAATTCCGTCCGGACAATCAACATGTTGAAGCTAAAATCCGCCAACAATTACAATTCTTGCGGGATGAAGGGAAGATATCATTTTTGGACAACTCAGGTCATTATACCCTAAGAGGAATATATCTATTAGAACCAGAGAAAGAAGAAACAAAAACAATTGATTTGAGAATGGAAAAGCCGGAGATAAGAGAATACTTGGTGGAAACTTATGTCAGAAAAGTGAAATGGGCTGAGCAGTGCAGAAAAATTATGGGTGATTGTTGCATCTATCACAAATGCGATAATACATTTTATCGGGAAGATGGAACTAAATATATAGAAATACATCATATCATTCCTTTGTGTGATAATGGTGAAGATGGATTATGGAACCTATCTCCTTTGTGTGCTCATCATCATAAGATGTCGCATTTTAGCGATAAAAAAACTAAAGAAAATATGCGAAAATATCTTTTAAGCAGAGTAACCGAGATTGTTGGAGCTAAGCAAAAATATGACTAACAAAAGTGCGATTAATCAAGAACCTGTTTTTAGAAAGGACTTTCCAAATTCATTGAGTGATCAAAAATTTCATAGAATCTTAAAAGATGAAAATAATGTTGGATTGGTTTTGTTTTATCGAGAACATCTTGTGGGAAGATATTTTACAAAAGATGAGTTTGTTCTGGAAGATATTTATAATTATAATCAAGCACTAAAAATCAAATATCCTAACAATAATTTTATTAATGAAAAAATAAGACAGCAAATGCAATTTCTAAGAGATAATGGATATATAGAATTTATTGGGAAAGGTCATTATAAAATCAAAAGTGAGGTTTTATGACAATATCAAAATGTAGGCGTTGCAGATGTCCAACTTTTTTTATTTATGAAATGATTGTTCATGAATCAGAAACAGCAGAGGATAATAAACAATTGTATGTATATAGAGTTGAGAAACACAAAATATACAAAATTGTCTGCAAAAAATGCAAAAAAGAATATACTGAAGAAGATTATTCTGTGATAAATTTCTAATTTTCAAAAGCGACTAAAATGCAGTGTGTTGCAAAATAGTCGCGACTAATTTGAAGTGCATTGCAAAATAGTCTTGACTTTAAATCATTATTGATTACAATATTCTTATGGAAATGGAAAGGAAAATATACAGAAAAGCTTGGCATAAACTCGTTGGTGATTCCAAGCCGATTTTTGTAATTGGTCCTCGACAGTGCGGAAAAACAACTCTTGCTTTTCAGATTGCCAAGGAATATAGATCATTCAGTTACCTCAATTATGATGTCGAGAGTGAAATATTATTGAAATATCCGTTTTTCTATGAAAAGAAAAAACGGGAAGGTTTTTCGAAGCCTCTTGTAATCCTTGATGAAATTCATAAATTCCGAAATTGGAAGGCATATATAAAGAAAGTTTATGACAGGGATCACAATGATTATGATTTTCTTGTCACCGGAAGCGGGAGACTGGATTATTATCAGCGAGGGGGGGATTCACTGATTGGAAGATACGAAAAAACATTCATGTTTCCATTGTCTTTATCAGAGTTTTCTTCACAAAATGGCATAGAAGCATTTTTGAAGAATCCTCTCTCATTAAATATGAAATCGCATAGCAAACAAACATTCTCTCTGATGAATGATCTTATGAACTATTCCCCATTCCCGGAGCCTTTTTTTAAAGCATCCAAATCGTTTTATAGGAGATGGGTCGATTCATCTTTTACAAGAGTTATAAAACAGGACATACAGGACAGTGGAGGAATTTCTGACATCAACAAATTAATGGCACTAATCAAAATTCTACCCGAGTATGTCGGTTCAACTGCGAACTATTCCAATATTGCCGGAGTTCTTTTGGTATCACCGAATACGGCTAAGAGGTGGCTTGATGTACTTGAAGCTTTTCACATAATGTTTTCGATAATGCCCTACACGAAACTTTCGAGGGCAATCATAAAAGAAAGGAAGTATTATTTTTATAACTATGCCGTATTGAAAGATGAAGGAAAATTGTTCGAAAACTTCATCGCTTTCGAACTTTTCAGATTGGTGAAGTACTGGAATATGCTTGGTGAAACTGAATTTGAATTGAGATACATCCGCAACAAAGACAATGAGGAGATTGATTTCGTCATACTGAGCGAGGGGAAGCCATTCTTAATACTTGAGGCAAAAGTTGGAGATTCGAATCCTACGAAAAGTGTCTTTAAATTTCAGAACATTTTGAATGTTCCTGCCGTCATGCTAACAAAATCGGCAAATGTTGAGAATTTAATAAAGAATGATAAGAACAAAATACTTGTAATATCCGCAGATAGATACATTTCCAGCCTTAGCTAATATTGATCTTTAGAAGGGGACGGTGTATCATTTTTATCACGATAAAAATATCACTAGTCACGAGTCACACATCCATTATCCGAAAAAAAGAAAAGAGATTGCCGCGCTTCGCTCGCAATGACCGACAAAATTGGTAAGATGGTACGCTGGTGAGCTGGTGATAAAGACGCCGTGAGCCGTGGGCAGTGAGCAAAAAAATACAGTTAATAGTTTATAGTTGATGGTTGAGATTGAAGGCGAGGAAAAAAAAGACAAAGACAAAAGAAATGAAAGAAGCATAGAGATTGCTTCTTCGAAGACTCATCGCAATGACCGGATTTATTGATAGATCCTTCACAATAGAGATAACCACTGCGTAGTTCAAGATGACACAAGTCAGTGATAGATTTTTCAGGATAGATTAAGTGCGGTGGACTTCAGAATGACAGAGTTGAGAGTTGATAGATTCTTCACGAGAACAGTGAATAGAGGCGTTCGGAATGATGTGCGCTGTGAAAACACTATAAGAAGCGGCGTCGCAAACTTCAGAATAGCTGATTTTGTTGAGCAATTATCTTTTAGGTTTGCCGAAGAGGGATGCGCGGATAAATACTATATTTATGAAGTATGTGCGCTCCGGCGCATACAAATCTTCTTCAGCATCAAATTGCGAGAGTATGTTCCTCACTCCGAATGTTATTCTTTTGGAATTGTCTCCGAGCGAGACAGAGGGTGAGATTATATGCGACAGTCCTTCTTCTAATCCGTACATTTTATATGAAGCCATCAATCTTAATTCCCTGTTCTCATAAAAAGCAAAGAATCTCATGAAACTGTATTTGGAGATTTCATTCTTTGACATTTTGACGGCTATGTCATAAGCCAGTCTTTTTATCATTCCGGAATAACTTACATTAAGACCGTAATACAAGGAACTCATATCACCGTACGCTTCAGCGCTGTCAATGTTGGAATAGACTTCCGCCTCTGCTTTAAGTGAAAAGTATTTGACTGAAAGGGATCCGAAATAACGGGTTGAAATTCTCTGATTCTCAGCAATCGTCTGCATTGAAGAGAAGAGAGCTTCATCCTTTAAAAGAAGCGTTCTTTCCGCATCAACTAAGAGTTCAAATCCGAAATCCGATTTCTCTGCCGGCCTAATATGAAGGAATGGAAATATATTTCTCGAATAGAAGAGTCCGTATCTGATATTCTCCTTCTCAATAAAGAATCCGATATGAGAGCTCAGCGGTTTGTCTGTTCTCTGCCATTTTGATATTATTCCCCAGTCGAAATCTTCACTGTGATTTTCATAGGAAAACTCAGACATATTATTGAACAGGAACTTTTCAGGGAAATATACGGATGAAACAGATGCTTTGAAGACTGCCATGCCTATATTCGACAAATAGTTGAATTTCGGTATTATATGCGAACCTGAGGATGAATCGGATGCATGAAGAAGATTAAGAGAGTAAGATATTCTTCCGTTTAGTCCTTTGAATTCATGACGGGTATAATCCGCCTCTATAAATCTTCTCTCTTCAAATCCAAAGAGAACTATTGATTTTAAGTATGACAGACCATCGAGAAATGAGGAATAGAGCGATAAATCCCTGTTTGTAGTCGCGCCTATCTCAATGAATGAATATTCAGGATAATAAATTTCAGTGGGTTTCGGAAGTTCTGAAATGTCAGGAATCTTCGGTTCAAAGATGGAGTCTCCAATCAAATTCAAAGAGAGCAGAAGAATCAGAACAGCAATTGCTTTATGCATTCAACCTCGCCCTTGACAACTCCCTTTTCAGTGATTATTGATGTGATGTATTCTGCGGGAGTGACATCAAATGCCGGATTGTAAACATTCTTTGCAGTTGATATTTTACATGCGCCTATATGCGTCACCTCTTCATTTTTTCTGAGTTCAATCTCTATATTCTTTCCGGAATTTATTTTTTTGTCAAAAGTTGTTGTCGGAGCCACAACATGAAACGGAACCTTATGATGAAATGCCAAAAAGGCGCTTTCAAATGTTCCTATCTTATTTGCAGTATCTCCATTGAGAGCTATCCTGTCGGCGCCCACCATTACAATGTCTATTTTCCTGTTTGAAAAGAGATGCCCGCGCATATTATCAGTTATAAGAGTGTATGGAATATTCATCTTCTCAAGCTCGTACACAGTGAGCCGCCCGCCCTGAAGAAGAGGCCTTGTCTCAGGCACATAAACATGGAAAGCGGTCTTGTTTTCAAATGCTTTGAATATCACTCCGAGTGCTGTTCCTATTCCCGGTGTTGCAAGCATTCCCGTATTGCATTGAGTCAATACATTCATTCCGCTTTTTATAAACTGTTGTCCGTATTCAGCCATTTTCAGGCAGGTCATCTTTTCGTATTCCATCAAATCGACAGCCTCTTTCTCAATAAGCTCCCTCAATTCATCTGCATTCAAAGAGGTCTCGCTTTCAAGTTTCTCCTTTAATGCTTCGAGAGCATTGAAAATATTGACAGCAGTGGGTCTGGCTGTTTTAAGTTTCTCAATTGCAAAAAGAGCCTTCTCTTTTATTTTTTCCTTGTCAGTCTCTGAGTAAATATATGAAGCTACCGCAAAGAGAGCAGTAACTCCTATTGCAGGAGCTCCGCGCACTTTCAGCTCTCGTATAGCTTCAAAATAATCATCAAGTTTTTTCAAACCGATATAATTCTCTTTAAGCGGAAGTTCCTTCTGATTTATTGTGACAAAAATTCCATTCTCCCATTTGAAATAAGGATTTTGCAGAGACATCTTCACCCCTTATATGTATTAAAAAGCCTTGAATAAAGCATCTTCAGATTCTTCTCCTGAATCTCCCATGAGAGCAGATTCTTTATCCTCTCGTAACCGTATTCTGCCATTTTCATTCTTCTCTTCTCGTCACTTAAAAGCATTGATATTGCATTTGCAAATTCCTCAATATTATTATCTTTTACATAAACAGCGCTCTCCATCGCAGAGTAACGCGCCTCCTTCAAATCAAATGATACTATCGGATTTTTAGTCGCCATAAATTCCATCACTTTGTTCATAGTAGAATGGTCATTGAGAGGATTGTAAGGGTCAGGAGATGCCGCCGCATCAGCTGTTGACAGGTAAT
Organism: Caldifarciminota bacterium UBA2202; assembly: GCA_002327905.1. Lineage (GTDB taxonomy): Bacteria > Hydrothermota > 32-111 > 32-111 > 32-111 > UBA2202. The sequence continues at coordinate 35,928 of DCUY01000038.1, forward strand.
CCATTGCCGGTGCGTCAGGGATTCTTCCGGTAAAACGGATAAAATCAGTAATTTTCAATTCGACTGACAATTGCTTGAGATAATCGAAATCATCTCCCTTTCCGATAAGCACAAAGAGAGTATCTTTTCTGTTGAGCTTATGGACAAAATAGTCGATGGAACGTATAAGATAATCTACTCCGTCCTGAACGCCCATTATTCCTATATAACAGACCATGTATTCAAAACCCTCTTTCAGTTTTTCATTAATTCCCGTGAAGTGGAATTTTCTTAAGTCAGGGCCGTTTCTCACAATCACGACTTCTCTTTTATTTCCACGCTTCTGCGCAATCTCTTTGTATGTGCGGTTTGTCGCTATGACTACATCTGATGACTTGTAAGTGAGGTATTCAAAGAGAACCTGCACCAAATAAAACTTGTCCTTCCTTTCATCTCTGAATCTTGAAAGGTATGATTCAGGAGTGAGGTCATGCTGGTCAAATACTGTCTTCTTCCCGAATATTCTGAAAAGCGCAAGTACAGGGAAGAATATGTCAGGCGGATTAGCCACATGAACCGCATCAAAATTCTTTGTCAGGAGAATCTTCAATGAAATAATAAAAGTGAAAAAAATCGACATGAAATATTCCAGAAGATAATCGAATCTGCTTTTTGAATCGACAATTAGAGGATATCTGTAAACATGAATGCCTTCAACAATTTCAAAAGCGAGATTGTCCCTCTCGTGCCCCTTCGGACATATTACCAAGACATTATAGCCCGCCTCTTTCATTGTGACTGCCTCTCTGTAAACCCTTCTGTCAAAAGGGAATGAAAGATTCTCTACAATAAAGAGTATGCTTCTTGCCATTAGAGAGCCTCAGCAAGTCTTCCGAGAGCCCTAAGCATTGTTCCCTGCGCCCAGTGCATCATAGGTGTCCTGTTTTCGCCATTTTTGTATTTTCTGAAATAGAATGCGCCATCCTCACCCTGCATATTTTTAATAGTCCACAAAGCCACTGCATTCGCCTTCTCAATGTCTTTGAAATTCACAAGGGTCTCTATGGACTGGGACGCGCATTGTATGTCAACAGGATAGGTCTTGTCAAAATAATATTTTGGTATGTCTCCTTCAAAGAAATTCTTTCTGTAATAATCAAATCCCCTTTTTATCTTTTCATCAAAGCCGGAGTCTCCTGATGCATCTCTGTATCTCAAAAATGCATCAAGCACATAACCTGTATGGAAATTGTCAACCCACCTCATATCCTTTCTCTGTCCGTACCACCAAGATCCGTCTTCAAGCTGATGCTTTGCAGTATAAGCCATTGAAAGCTTGTCAATCTGCTCAGTTCTGATTCCCGATGATTTGTTTGCCTGCGCAAGAAATGATGCTCCTATGACATTTGCATTGTGAACGTTCTTCTTCTGTTTAGGGATGTAACTTATGCAGAAAGTGTTCTCCTCATCGTAAAGAGGAAGGTCTTCTATTATGAATTTAGCCGTTTTCTTGATTGCATCAAGGTAGATTTCTTTTTTAGTGGCATTATAATATTCAACAAGTATGGAGCCGATAAGGCCTGTCCAGACAACAGTGGGGACTCCCTTGGGAAGATAGAATACTCTTGAAACATAATCAAAATGATTTCCCCATGAATAATTATTGAAATAGGGAGAGCGGTTTTCAATCACCCACTTCATAAGATCCTCTCCCTCTATCAAAAGATTTTCGTCTTTAGTCTTTCTATATTTTGAAAGAAGCCCTGAGGCGCAGAATGCAACTCCTTTTGTAGAGCGGGCTTTCCCAATTCCTAAAAGAGGCCTAACATTGAACGGGAGCCGGCGCACTGTCTGCTGAAGACCTATCCGAAGGTATTTGTTTTTAAAAGTGAGTATGTTCAGGTATGAATTAAGTCCGTCAAAAGGGTCATATCCTTTGTAATCATTCTTCTTGAGGTAAGAGCGGACTTTTTCAAAGGATTCTAAAATCCTCTCAGAGTTCAATTTTCACTCCCTTGTCAGCAGACTCTATAGCTTTGAATGCAATCATTGAGACTAAATAAATGTAATCCATTGTGAATGGGTTTGCCTCTTTGCCTTTAATGATTTCAGAGAGGATGTGCATCTCCTCCTTGTGCCCTTTTCCGCTGTTTGAGAGGGAAATCTTTGACTTGGAATTATTTCTGTAGAGAGTCAAATTCTTAAAATTATTCAATATGCACGACTGCATTGATGATGACATTTCAATAAATTCCTTCGGCAGGGATTTGTCTCCGAATGTAAAATAGAGTATGTCGGCAACCGATCCATCCTCAAATTCCAGAATGATATTCATATTGTCCTTTGTCTTCATGTCTTTTCTCGCGCTGCCTGTAAATATTCCCGTCACTCTCACAGGTTTTTTGTCTATGAGGAAGAGCGCAGTGTCTATGAAATGCCCCGCCTCTCCTATGACTCTGTTACCCTCTTCAATATCATTGTACCAGTTTGTCTTCTCCATATATCCTGCATTTATTCTGTAATAAAGATGCTTCGGCTGTTCAATATTTTTAAATGCAGATTTCATTTTTATTATTGCCTGAGAGAATCTTCTGTTGTATCCTATAAATATATCCCCGGAAGAATTTTTTCTCGCCTCAATAATATCTTTAAGCTCCTCTTCGCTGAGTGCAGGCGGTTTTTCGCAGTAAACGAATTTACAGGCTTTAAGTCCTTTGATTATATTTGACGCATGAGAGGAGTGTCTTGTCAGAATCATAAGAAGATTGACATCTTTGTCATTTATAACTTCATCTGCATTTGTGGAAATCTTTGAAAAACCGAATTTTCTTCTGCTGTCTTCCGCTGAGAGTCCCGTTGCTGTTGACAATGAATAAAACTCAAGGTCATTCTCTTTCTGCAGTTCGGGGAAGAGCATTGTCTTTGCAAAATTTCCGCTTCCCACCACTCCTATTTTCACTTTTGCATTTGACTCGGGTTTTTTGAAATCAAAAGACCTTTTCAACTCGGAGGCGGGATTGTATGAGAACACAACTGAGAGATATTTTGATTTCGATTCTCCTATGGAATTATAGAAGTCTGCTGATTTTGAAAAATCCATTGTCTGGGATATTATGTAATCCACATCTATCTTTTTGTCTTCAAGCATATCGGTAAATGTCTTCATATTTCTCTGCTCGGTGAATCTCACATAAGAAATAGGATAATCTATTGAATGCTCTTCATAGAGAGGGTCATATCTTCCCGGTCCGTAAGAGCGGGACATATATATATTCATCTCCTTGTCATAGTATGGCTGCCACGGGATGTCCATTTTTGTAATTCCTATGTCAACCAGACGGCCTCTGTCGCGGATTATCTTCGGCGCAAGGTCAATGGGCTGATTTGATTTTGTGCCTGATGTCAAGAATACCGCATCAAGGCCGAACCCGTCTGTTAAAGCCATTGCGGATTCAATGGCATTGTCGCGCGAGGGGACAGAGCCGGCATTCGCCCCGTGTGCCAAAGAGAGTTTTACCCTCTCTTCTGCAATATCAATCGCCATAACCCTTAAACCGCTCGCTCTTGCTATCTGAAGCATCAATTGTCCGATGAGCCCCATTCCTATTATTCCTATTGTCTCTCCGAACTGAAGATTCGCCTGTCTTAATCCCTGAATCGCAATAGCCGCTACAGTAGCCATTGATGCATGTTTCAAATCGACTTTATCCGATATTTTTACGCAGAGATTTTCAGGAACATAATTGAATTCAGCATGAGTAGCATAATTTCCTCCACCTGCCGCCACCCTGTCTCCGATCTTGAGATGCGATACATTTGAACCTGTCTCAACCACAACTCCTGACATTGCATATCCGAGAGGTGTCATTGAGTCAAGCTTATTCATAACCTTTCTGTATGCCGCCTCAAGCCCGAGCTGTTTCACAGTGTCCAAAACCTGCTTAACCTGCTCAGGCTTTGCCCATGCCTTGTCAAGAAGATTCATCTTTCCATTCTCGACTTTCATGGATTCAGTGCCCATTGAGACAAGTGAAAAATGCGTCTTAATTACGACTCCGTTTTTTTTGCATGACGGTGCAGGCGCATCAACAATCTCAATTTTCCCGGATTTCATATTTTGTGATATTGACAGCATAAAACTCCTTCTTTTAATAAACATTATATTTTAACATTTATACATAAAATATCAATAGAAAAAAATAGGGGGTGGTGCATGTTTTTCATGTTTATAGGCAATAAAGGCCAAATGGTAATATACTTACAACGGATTGCATGGATACCATTACAACAATCTGAAGGTAAAGGATGAAAAAAAATCAATTAGAAGCGCCATCTTTTCTTCTTCAAATTAAAAATAATAAAAAGAGAGCAAGTTGGGGGACAGGATGCGAATAAACCCCACAAACAAAAACTACTTGACAAGATATATATTAACAGTATTATTGGATAAAATAAGGAGAGATATGAAAAAAACATTCTTTATTTCTCTGTTAGCGGTATTTTTAATTTCCTGCAATCTCGGACCATCAGCAGAGTACGGACCTGACGACACTGTCACAATAAGCGGAACATGCATTGATGCTGATTCGACTGATTATGACGATATGGAGGTGGGGTTGTGGATTGCATCTCCTGAATCATGGGTGACTGATTTTTTTGGACTCACTCCTTCGACTTATACTGTAACAGACACTTTCGGCTACTATGAGTTTTTAAGGAAGGGGCGCGACTTTACAGATGACAATGGAGCAACATACAAAGTGGCAGTAATGAATTACAATACGAATCTTCCGTATGAGCCGCACACAAGAATTGATTTTTACCCGCTCCATATTGAAAATAGTGTGCCGGAACTTAAACTATGGAATGCAAACTGCAATTTTTCATTTACAAATGAAATGGTCGATTTTGCATTTGAAGGTGTTGGCAAAGTGGGAGAGGCGGATATAGATTCATACAGATTTGAAGTGAAGGCGAAGATCGACGGAATAGGTTATAATCTGTGGCAGGAAAAAGTGGATGAGAATGATGAAATATCTCTTCCGAGGTACCTGTTCGGAGGAAACCAATATCTCGGATGGAGAATGGTTGCAGAAAAGAAGGCTCCCTCTGACGCTGATTTCGGATATATTTATATGTCAGAGACAGACACTTCTGCTATAGCCCTCACAGGATACACTATCATCTCTTTAGGAAAGAACTGTTTCAGAGAGGCTACTCCTGATACAATAAAGACACTCACTGACGGAGGCTTCGGCCCGTATCCGTCATACGCGCTTTCAATAGGTTCAACGGATGTATCATGGATTGTCCTTGATTTAGGGCAGGTTTACGATTCCATTTTTGCAGTAGCAGTATATGGAATAGGCCATTCAGGCACAGCAGGAAAATATTATTTGATATTTGATGATGACACGACTGACGGCTGGGGAGAGAAGGCAGATTCAGTATCAATGAATGAAGACTATTTTTATTTTGAAAATCTCAATGCCAGCGCCAGATTTGTAAGAATCGAACTAAGCGCAATATCAGGAATGGGAATAGGATATTGCAGGGAAATAAGCGTCTTTAAGAAAAATTAGAAATGTTTCAAAGGAGGCAGAATGAACAGCGTAAAATTCAATGTTGATTTTCCGCAGGAACTCTCCCGTGGCAAACTTCTGTTGAAGACATTCTTAGGATGGCTCTACATCGGTATTCCGCACGGAATAATTCTCGGCATTCTCGGATTCATCGCGAGCGTCATGACATTTTTGGCATGGTGGGTTATACTCTTCACAGGCAAATATCCGAAAGGCATGTTTGATTTTGTTGTGAATGTAATGAAGTGGGGCTACAGAGTGACTGCATATATGGGATTAATGACGGATGTTATGCCTCCGTATGCAATGGAGAGCCCCGAAAGCCCTGTTAAACTCGAAATAGTCTATCCGGAATCTTTATCAAGAGGCAAACTTCTGTTAAAGACATTCTTCGGATGGCTCTATGTGGGAATACCGCATGGAATAATTCTCGGAGTACTCGGCATTCTCGCGGAACTGATAATATTCATCTGCTGGTTCATAATTCTCTTCACAGGAAAATTTCCTGAGGGAATGTTCAAACTCGTTGTCGGTTATTTCAGATGGGCGACAAGAGTCGGAGCTTACTACGGACTTATGACTGACGAGTATCCTCCGTTCAGTTTGGATTAAAAGATTATTCAGGGTCTGTGCGGCCTGTGAATTTTAATAAGAGACGCCCGATTAGGGTGTCTCTTATATAAATGCGAGGAATACTCTAAATAAACTAAATTTACATCGAAATCAATTTTGTCCTAAAAAAATATTTGGAAATTCTGCAATTGATGAAATATATTCCTGATTTCAAATATACATTTTTTAATACAGCCTTTGAATCTCTAAAACCGATTTTATCGGAAATGATGATTCTGCCTGATAAATCATAAATTGATATATCTCCGGCTCCGTTTAACGGAATATCAGTTGAAAAAATAATTTCCGAATAATTTAAATCTGCGTAGAAATTGCTGTTTGTATTTTTTCTCTTCTCCGATTCAATTACACCAGTGACAACTGCGGAATCATTATACAATTCAATAAAACTATAAAGGTAATTTCCTGTTCCGGCAGTATCCGTGAATTCCGTTATCACCATTCCTGCGTCATGGCCTCCTCCTACAAAAACTCCCGGCGACGCGCTACTTGAAGGTAAAAGAGTGAAAGTGCAAACATTGGAAGAATCCCTCTGCATACATTTGTCGCTGTTTGAAGACCGGGGCATCGTGGTGTCCTGCAGGACTCCCGAGCTGTCATAGAGCGAGTAAGTCTCTCTTCCTGTGATTTTCGGAATTACAGGAGATACGGAATCAAGGAAGATGTCATTCGCCCCAAGAGTGATTCCCCAAAAAGATTCAAACTCCGATTGCGTCTTATTGCCTCTGCATATAATCAGATAACCGCCCTCAGGAATGAGTACATCCCCGAAAGTGTATGTGATTGAAGAACTGTCTTGAACCAATTTCCAGCTGTTAAGATTGATATCGGCAGAAAAAACAATTAAAGATAGAATAAAGACAGAAAATGTTAAAATCAACCTTTTCATAAATCCTCCTTTTTTTCTATTTTACACTGAAAAAATAAAAAAAACAAGAACCGTCCCTCTTTACTTTTTTTGTATGTTTAATATCATTGCATTATGAAGATTCTGAACAAAATGATTATTAAGGAATTCATACCAAATTTTTTTGCGTCTCTCGCCATACTTGTTTTTGTGCTGATACTGAACAGAATATTTGAACTGATAAATATGATAGTCGGCAAACATGTGGAGGTGTGGATAGTCCTCAAACTCTTTTTATACAACCTTCCCTTCATAATATTCCTGACGATTCCTATGTCTGTTCTTGTTGCTTCAATCATAACATTCGGAAGAATGTCATCGGATTTCGAAATAGCTGCGATGCGCTCCGCAGGCATAAATATCGTGCGAAGTATTTTTTCAATGACAATATTCGCTATTCTGCTTTTTATTATGGCATTCTTCTTTGCAGATGTGATTGTGCCTTATTCAAATCACAATGTGCGCAATATACTGACACAGATAGTCAGAATGAAGCCTTCAGTGAGCATTGAGGAGAATGTAATGAAATGGTCGTATGACAATAAGACGAGATTCTATTTTGAAAAGATAAACAAAGACAATACATTTGATAATTGCAGAGTCTTTCAGAATAATTCGGTCATATCGTGCGCCGACGGGGAGATTATTTCAGGAAACGAAAAGAATGATGTTTATATAAAAATGCAGAATGGCATGATGCTTGATTTGAACGGAGAGAATGATTTCCGCACAACGGATTTTTCGCAAATGACATTGAAATTGAAAATGTCCGAATCTGTTGAAGAGAATTCAAGAGACGAAAGGGGAGACAGAGAAATGAATGTGGCTATGCTCATGGGAAACATAAAGGCGATTGAGGAGTCATACAAAGGAAAGGATTCAAAGGACCAGCAGGAGAGAAAGAAGCGCTCAATATATAGAAATCTCACAGAGATTCACAAAAAGTTTTCAATATCATTCGGAGTCTTTGCCTTCATTCTTCTCGGGTCAATAATCGGAGTCTCTCTTAAAAAATCATCCCTCGCCCTCGGTTTCACAATTTCAACAGTTTTGTTTGTAATATACTATATGATGCTTGTGTTGGGGGAGCAGTTCTCTGACAGAGGCGCTGTAAATCCGTCGCTCTCAATTTGGTTTCCGAATTATACCACGATCCTTCTCTGTGCATTTCTGATTTACAGACTTCTAAATAAAGTGGAGCCTGTGGATATGTCATTTTTAAACAGGTTCAAGAGGAAAAGATGAAGATTCTTGACAGGCATCTTATAAAAAACTTCCTGTTCTTTCTGTTCGCAGGAACTCTGCTCTTCATATTTATATTTCTTATTGTCGATATGTCGGATAATCTCACCTCATATATTGAGGGCGGAAGAAGAGCGAAGGAGATCTTCTTCATTTATCTTTATCAGATTCCATCTCTTGTGATATTGCTCTTTCCGATAGGCGCTCTTGTGGCTTTATTTTTCACAGTGGGGCTTATGGTAAAAAATAATGAGTTCACTGCAGTAAAAGCCGCAGGAGTCTCTATGTACAGATTCATGTCTCCGATATTCGTTTTGATTATTGTCTTATCTTCGTTCCTCTTTCTCTTTAATGAAACTGCTGTTGTGAGGGCAAACAAGAGATATAGAGAGATAAAAGAGCATGAGATATTCGCTCTCACAAATGCAAGGGATTTTGTTGTCTTTCTTGACAGAAATACGATTTTCAAAGGGGAGTTTTTCTCTATAAAGACGAAACGGATAAACAAACCTGAAATATATTTTTTCGATGAGGAGGGAAAAATAAAGAGGGAGATAATAGCAGAATCGGGATTCTATACTGACAATTCATGGAATTTTGAAAGAGCGAAGGACATTGCATTAAATGAATCTGATTCTGTTTTTTCATTCCATTTAAATATGGATGTCTCTGATATAATACATATTCTTCCAGAAGAGATTCTGATAGACAGAGAGAATACGGACATATACTCAATAGGAAATATTCAAAATACAATATCCTCTATCAAAAAAAGCGGATATGATTATAAGAAACAATCAACAGAGATCGCATACAGATTTTACTATATGCTTATAAATCTCATAATTATTTTGATCGGCTCAAGTTTTGTGATAAACATTAAGAATACAGGAATCGCCTTCGGTTTGTCACTCTCCATACTGATAAGTTTTATCTATTGGGGGTTTTTGCAGGGTTTCAGGTCTGCCGCAGAGAGCGGAAGCGGGAATGCTTTTCTGCTTTTACTTATTCCCAACATTCTCTTTCTTATTGTGGGGTCATCTCTCTTTATATTCGCCAGAAAGTAAAAATTCAATTCTGATTAAGAATCTCTCCTATCTTTTTAAGAAGCTCATTTACCCTGAATGGTTTTTGAATAAATCCGTTGACTCCCAAGTTTATTGTCTCTCTCGCCTCTCCCTCAGCGGAAAAGCCTGAAGAGAGTATCACTTTCACATTACTGTTAATATTTCTCAGTTCCTTGAAAGTCTCTTTGCCCCCTATCTCAGGCATTATCATGTCAAGAAGAATAATATCTATATGATTCATATTCTCCTTGTATATTTCAATAGCCTCTCTTCCGTCTTTTGCTGTCAATACTTCAAATCCGTATTTTGAAAGAATCTGTAGAGTTGTTTCTCTTATAAGCTCCTCATCATCAACTACAAGAACGGTCTTACCATGCCCGTCAATTGATCGGATGTCAAAGGCCTTTTCTTCTGTGATAAGTTCTGCAACAGAGAGAGGCAAATAAATCTTCATTGTGGTTCCTGTTCCCGCCTCAGAATATACATCGATTATTCCATTGTGGCTTTTTACTGTTCCGTAAATTGAAGCAAGGCCGAGTCCTGTTCCCTTGCCCGGCTCTTTTGTCGTAAAAAACGGTTCAAATAAATGTTTCTTGACTTCATCCGTCATTCCCATTCCATTGTCAGTAATACTTATAACCACATACTGACCTGCCTTAATATCCTTTCGGAATTTTTCGACATAATCCTTTGTGAGTGTTAATGTTTCTGTTGATATGATTATTTTGCCGGATTGTTTAATGATAGCGTCTCTTGCATTTATGGCGAGATTCAGTATTGCATTTTGAATTTGAGTCGGGTCTCCAACAACAGTATTGGGATTTGCCTTGAGACTTTGTTCGATTGTGATTTTTTTGTCTATTGTTGATTCTAAAATGCTTACCACATCTGAAACTATTCTGTGGATTGAGACAGAGACTCTCTGGTATTGCCCCTTTCTTGCAAATGAGAGAAGCTGGCTTGTCAGATGCGAGGCATGTTCAGATGCTTTTAAAATATTCTCCACATTGACCAATAGGGAGCTCTCATTTGACAGTTTGAATTGAAGCATCTCGGCATTTCCCATTATTCCTGCAAGCATGTTATTAAAATCATGCGCGATTCCTCCGGCGAGCTGTCCTATTGCCTCCATTTTATAAACCTGAAACAGCTCCTCCTCAACATTCTTTTTCTCCGTTATATCCATTGCGGCGCCCAAAAGACCTGAGACTTTATTGTTCTTGTCAAAAACAGGTTCTATTGTGTAATTGAAAAAACATCTTCTTCCTGCAACAATTAATTCCATCTGGCAGTTTTCCGGAATTCCTGTAATAAGAACTTTTCTTTTCAACTGCATGACTTTTTCAGCCTCTTTTTTTTCAAGGAAATCGGAGTCTTTATTTCCTATAATCATTTCATGCGTCAATCCTTCAGGCGGATTATAAATCCACATATATATAAGTTCATAATTATGTGTAAATACGAATATCTTTGCATTCTTCAAAGCAATTCTGAATTTTTCTTCCGATTCCATCAAAGATCTATGACTCTTCTCCATCTCCTCAACCTGAGTGCGCAGTTCCTCTTCAGCAGAAATAAGCTCCTCTTCGGATGTCTGTAATTCCTCATTTGTGGTTTCAAGTCTCAAAACTGTAGCAGATAATTCCATATTTTTCTTTTCTATCTCATGCTCCTGCCTCTTCCTCTCTGAGATGTCATTTGCAATTGCGACTATTCCGCTGGCGTTTCCCTGTGAATTGTATATCGGAGCAGCCGACAGGCTTATTAAAATTCTCTCTCCGCTCGATTTTTGCCTCTCGACTTCAATATCTGTAAAGGATTTTCCTTCAAAGATTATGCTCATTAAATGGGAAAATTCATTATCTTTTTCAGCAGGGACAATAGAAAGTCTCTTTCCTATGACATCTTCTCTTTTAAATCCGAACATTTTCTCGGCGCTCTTATTCCAAATCGATTTTACATTTCCCTCTCTGTCAAGGTCATATATTGCAGATGATGATGACTCTATTATGGCATTAAGATATTCTCCGAGAAGTCTCATTTTCCTCTGAGATTTCAATTCATTCACTAGTAAAGCTCTTTTCTCAGTCAGCCAAAATATAACGAGAAAGGCTATAAGAATTGTAAAAATAAAAAGCACTAAAAATATTAAAACAAAGGCTTTATCTCTAAGAGGGGCATTTATCTCCGATATATCAACCTTGGCTATAATATACCAATTTGTTGAAGGGATTTTTCGTACATCAGCTATAACCCTTTCGCCTCTGTAATCTATGCCTTCAACTGTACCAGTATCTCCTTTTATAGCATGAATCGCAGGCACTTCATGAGCAGTTATAGGAATGCGCAACTGCAATGCCGCATCTTTTTTGAATCTCAAATCATTTAAAAATAAAGCATCATCCCCCTCTCTTCTGACAAGAAGAAGCTCTGAGGTGCTTTGAGCAATGGAATAATTCTGCAGAGTTCTATATATATATTCTTCCGGGTTGACATCAATAAGAACGAATCCGAGGATTTCACCTTCATTAGAAACAGGTATAATAAGTTCAAGAAGAATGCTTTTATGAAATTCATCAAAGAAAAAATCCGAGAGAATCACAGAATCACTCTCCAATGATTTTTCCAGACTTAAAAGCAAATGATGGCTGATTGTTACTGAATATTCTTTATTTGAGTACAGAAGGTCTCTCTCTTTATTGAAAACACGGAAAGTTGTATATGAAGAATCAAGAGAAAACATTTCAAATCTCTTTTTCAATGCAATGATATTCTCTCTGTCATTAGGATTAAGAAGAAAATTTCTTAGAGGAACAGATGCTTTTATGAAATTACCGTCTATTATCCTTTCACGGATCCATTGAGATATTTCACATGCCCTTATATCAGACACTGATTTCAAATCTCTGGAAGCTTCTCTTTTTATATATTTTGTTTCAAAAATATAATAATTATACGCAATAAAAATTACAATTATAAAAATAATAATAGTTGCAAAAGAGAGAGTGTGATATTTGCTTATATGCTTTTTTTTCATTTTTGCTCCCGAATTAATTTAAATGATATACCTAAACAATGCAAAGTCAATAACATTTTCTTATTGAAAATAAGTAAAATTTGGTTATTATATATAAAGGAATGTGAATTTGGGGGCGAAATTGGTCTCGACAGGGAGAGCCGTCGTACAGGGGAAGCATGCCGAGATTGCTGGGGTCTCGTAAAACACCGGCAAAAAAACAAACGGCGAAAATCTCGCAATAGCTGCTTAATGCAGCAGGGTTTTCCGATTCTTGTCAGGGGTTTCGGTAAAACCCTCATTATCCTGACTGCCTGCATATTAAAGTCGCGGAATATGCAATAAGACAAGCGGCAAAACTCTCTTTAAGTTGCACTGCGCGCGAAGAGAGTTAACAGGCAGTGCTAAGCATGTAGAAGGACTGTGCCACTCTCTTTGGACGCGGGTTCAACTCCCGCCGCCTCCATTATTTACACTGGGGACGGTGTATCATTTTTATCACGATTTTAAGGAGGTCA
>DCUY01000038.1:48940-61408 GCA_002327905.1 Caldifarciminota bacterium UBA2202
TCATGTTATGAACAAGGGAATCAATGGTGAAATAATATTTGAAACGGCTGAGTTTAAACAAAAGTTTCTTGAGATTCTTCAAAAAAACACAAAGATATATGGCATAAAAATAATCGCGTATTGTATAATGCAAAATCATTTTCATATAATCCTAAAAAACGAAAACAACAAACTTTCAGAATTCATGAAAAAAGTTGAAGGAGATTTTGGTCTGCATTATAGAAAAGTGAAGGGGGGCAAAGGATATGTTTTTACAACACGATTTAAATCTACTTTAATTCAAGCAGATAATTATTTGAAAACCTCAGTTGTTTATGTTCTTTTAAATCCTGTGAGAAGTGCTTATACTAAATTTATTGATGATTACAGATGGAGTAGTTATGGAGATTGCTTTAATAATGATAAAAACACTGTTTGTGATTGTAAGGAATTGAAAAGAATATTCGAAGACATATCTTCTCTCAATGATTTCATAAAAAATTTTAAAACAAGCAAATTAAATGTTTGTCACACTAGATTTGGAGACATACTAAGCGAAAAAGAGTACATCAAACATGCTGAGTCTTTGACGAACAAGAGAAAAAACAACAATGGAAATATTCTGCGCAGGCAAAATGAAAAAGCACATTTTGACTACTCTAAAGTCATAAAAAATATTGAAAAGAAATTTAATATATCTTTATTGTCCCCAACTTCGAAATCACCAAACATAAAAAAAATAAGGAGGGATATTTTAATTTATTTAAGAGAAACAACCCCCATGACATACTTAGAAATCCAAAAGATTCCCATCTTTAAAACTATGAAATTGAACTCTTTGATAAATTTATATTATAGAAATAAAAAGAGAAAACATGATAAAAATGATACACCGTCCCCCTTATAAATGATTATATTTACTTAATTTAAGGGATGTGGTATAATAAAAAAATGGAGGTTTAATGGAGCGTGAAGGCATAAAATCGCTTTTTGAAGCATATTCATCATACAAGAATAATAATGAAATATTTCACGACCTGATGCAGTATAAGGTAAAGGAGATTCTCCTCGTTGCAACCTTTTATGATGCATTCATACTTGAGCAGGAGGGGCAGTTAACAGAGAGAATATTCGGTGAGTATTACAAATTATCCCTACCGGATGCTCCGAGAATAACAAATGTGTCAAGCGGAGAAGATGCATGCAATTGGCTAAAGAAAGAGCGCTTTGACATGGTCATTCTCACCATGAGAATTGACGGTATGTCCCCATACGAACTTAAAGACAGAATAAAGCAGATGAACAAAGACATACCTGTTGTGATTCTTTTGAATGACAATGGAGAGATTCCGCTTATACACGAAAAGATTGAAAGTTCTTTGGAAAAGGACCTTGTCTTCGTGTGGAACGGAGACTCAAAAGTCTTTTTGGCAATGATAAAATATGTTGAAGATAAAATGAATTTGGAGAGAGACACGAGGATAGGCCTTGTGAGGGTAATACTCCTTGTGGAAGATTCAGTCAGATATGTATCACGTTATCTTCCCCTCCTCTATACTGAGATAATGAAGCAGACTCAGCGTCTGATTGTGCAGGAGAATCTTGATGAAATGCGTAAGCTTCTCCGTCTGAGAGCAAGACCCAAGGTCGTGATTGTCTCGAATTATGAGGATGCAATTGAATTCTTCAACAAATACAAAGATTATATTCTTACGGTTATATCGGATATGAAATTTCCGAAGGAAAACGAAATGTGCAATGATGCAGGATTTGAACTTATTAAATATATCAAAAAGGCGATGCCTGAGATACCATGTCTGATTCAGTCATTTGAACAGGAGAACAGCAAAAAGGCGAAAGAGGTCGGAGCATTATTTATAAATAAAAATTCTGACCAGCTTATCACTGAACTCAGAACCTTCATATTCAACAATCTCGGCTTTGGAACATTTATTTTCAGGGATAAAAAAGGGAGAGAACTTGCGAGAGCTTCATCAATAGACTCATTCAGAAAAATACTCTCAACAATTCCTGCGGAATCTCTTGTTTTTCATGCTCAGCTGAATCAGTTCTCCGCATGGCTTATGGCGAGAGGAGAGATACAGATTGCGAAGAAGCTTCAGAAAAAAAAGGTTGATGATTTTTCTTCCGTTGAAGGGCTTAGAGATTATCTGATAGATATATGCGTAAATATAGACAAAGAATCCGTGAGGGGAAGAGTAATAAAATACAATGACTTTCTTACAAAGGAAGAGGAAAATATCGTTCAGATAGCAGAGGGTTCCCTCGGCGGAAAGGGAAGAGGAATAGCTTTTGCAAACAATCTCATTCAAAATACAAATGTCGCTTCTCTCTTCCCGGAAGTGAATATCCGACTGCCGAAGACAGTCCTTATAGGAACAGAGGAGTTTAAAAACTTCATTGACAGAAACAAGCTTGAGAGTGTCATACATTCTAAGATGGATTATCTCAAACTGAGAAAAAGATTTCTCAAGGGAGAACTTTCCCGTGATGTTGTCTCAAAACTCAAGAAAAAAATCAAGTACTTTCAAAAGCCTCTTGCAGTGCGTTCATCAAGTTTGTTTGAAGATTCCATATCCCAGTCATTCTCGGGTGTCTTTGAGACATATCTTATTCCGAATAATCACAGGGACCCGAATGTGCGTCTGGAGCAGCTTCTCAATGCCATAAAACTTGTGTATGCGTCAGTATTCTCTCCATCTGCGAGGGCATATTTCAATGCGATAAATTATAAAATTGAAGAAGAGAAGATGGCTGTGATAATTCAGGATGTTGTCGGAGACATAAAAAATGACATATATTATCCGCATTTTTCCGGAGTGATGCAGTCGGACAATTATTATCCCATTTCTCATCTTAAAACAGAGGACGGAATATCAGAAATAGCTGTCGGGCTGGGCAAATATGTAATTGAGGGTAATGACTCATTCAGGTTCTGCCCCAAATATCCAAATATCGACGTGAGTCTCAGCTATAAAAATCAAAAATATTTTTATGCGATAGACATGAAAGAGAAGGAAAAGCTTGACCTGATTTCAGGAGACGATTCAACTATGGTTAAGGTGGATATGGAGAGAGCGGAAATAGACGGAATGCTTGATTATATTGCTTCAGTTTATGATGTGGAATCCGGAGAGATAATAAACGGACTGTCGAAAAAGGGTCCGAGGATAATCAATTTCAATCAGATACTGAAATATGATTATTTCCCGCTCTCTGAAATTTTGGAGACCCTGAGCAGTATTGTGAAGATTTCAATAGGAACTTCGACTGAAATAGAATTTGCAGTTGATCTTGATAAAAGTCATAACGGAAAAATAAGTTTTTACATCCTTCAGATAAAACCTATAATCAGAAAAGTTGAGAATCTTGATATAGCAATAGATTCGTCAAATAAAAATGACCTTCTTCTTTTTACTGAAACAGCAATGGGAAACGGTAAGATAGATGATATAACGGACATACTCTATATTGACGACAATAATTTTAACAGGATGAAGACAATTGAAATAGTGAAAGAGATAGAGAGCATCAACAGGGAATATGCAGAGAGAGGGAAGAGATATATACTCATCGGTCCCGGAAGATGGGGCACTCGTGACCCCTTTATGGGAATTCCAGTGATATGGTCGCAGATATCTAATGCAAGAATTATTGTTGAGACAGACATGAGCGATTTTTCCGTTGACCCGTCTCTCGGTTCGCACTTTTTTCACAATGTGGTGTCAATGAATGTGGGGTATTTCACGGTATTCAAACGGAAGGCAAGCTCCTTTATTGATGTAAACTGGCTTAGAGAGAGGAACGGAAAAATCAGGGGAAAATATGTCACTGAAATCTCTTTTGAAAAGCCGATTAAAGTTTTGATGAACGGAATTAAAGGAACTGCCGCAATCTTCAAGTAGCAGAATAGCTCAAGAAAATAGCGGCAGAATTATTTTTAAAAATCTATTTCACAGCAGAAATTCTTTTATCTCTCTGAAACTGTCTGTTTTATCTGCCGATTCCTCAATTTTATCAGCAAAGACAAAATCATTTTCCGCACTCTCTTTTATCTTGGCAATAATCGACTTCATCTCTTCATTGAATTCTTTTTCAAAATCAGTAATTTCATACTTCTTCTTTGAGACAATATTCAAGAGTTCTATAAGCATCTCAATATTTGAATAATCAAGGTCTCTCACTGCTTTTTCCGAACGCACTATAAGGTTAAATGCATTAAGATATGTCGCCTTTTGGGAGAACGGGTGATTCATCCTCACTCTCTTCTCATCATTTGTCTTTCTGAAATCAAAGACAAAACCGTCTGTTTTAATTTTATCCTGCGCAATGTTGTAATAGACCGCATTCTTTACCTTTTTAAGGTCGTGTTTTGCGTTTAATCCCATAAGAGTGAATCCGGCAGAATTTATTGATTCTCCGAACATGAGCAGATTTTCTCTCATATTCAAAAGAGAGAGAAGATTATTGATTGAAGCGAAAATTCCATTAGCCATTGAGCTTCCCGAAGCTATGAACATAGGGTCATTGCTTTCAATAAGCATATCCGCAAATCTCTCCAAACGGGACTCATCAAATTTATTTGCTTCTGCATTTTTTGCCAGTTTGTCAAAATTCTTCAAAGATGATTTCATTCCTTTGCTTTTTATAAAATAACTTATCAATTCCTTCAAAAATTCGTCAATCTCTTTATAAGACTTAAAATCAAAATAAAAATCCGAATTTCTCTTTATTCTTCTGTCATTTAATCCTATATAAGAGACAGGCATGTCCCTTCTCTTTATCTTCATCACTTCAGGCATCACCATAGGAAATTCATCATAAGGATTTGCTCCGATAATGACAATTGAATCCGAGTTTCTTAGATTTTGAAGAGAGGCGCCTGACAGGGAATTGAAGCTGTAATTCTTCATGCTTCCCACATAGGCGGATTTGTAATTGGAGGCGATTTTTTTAATAAGGAACATCTCTTCAAATGATGTGTTCTCGCCTATATAAAATGCAATGTTCTCAGATTTTGACGAATCAAGGTAATCTTTCAGTTTACTGAGAGTTTTTTTGGTCTCTTCTATAGTGGACTTCTCCGCAAGATTTTTATTAATATCTCTAAATGCGAATCTTGCATATTTGCATATATTTCCGAATTTATTTATCTCTGATGATTCTAATCCGGCGACACTCACAATTTTTTCACCCATTACATCGCATTTGATTTCGCAGCCGAATGAACAATACACACATGTTGAATCTTTGGATGAAAATTGCATAGGACCTTTAAGAGTGTCGGTTTTTATTGTGATTGCTCCTGTGGGGCATGCGTCAAAACATAATCCGCACGATATGCAGTCAGTCTCCTGCAGTGATTTGTTAAACGGAGGCCTTATAATCGTTTCAAAACCCCTCTTGACAAAACCGAGCACCGAGAGTCCCACAACCTCTCCGCACATTCTTATGCATCTTCCGCAGTTTATGCATTTATTCGGTTCGAATATTATGTACGGATGCCTCTTGTCAGGCTCAATATCAATGATCTCACCCTTGTAGGCATTCTGTTTGACACTGTATGAATTTGAATTATCTTTGAGCTCGCAGTCAAAGACAGATTTGCATCCGCATTCAAGGCATCTTCCGGCCTCTGTCTTTGCCATCTCGTCTGTGAATCCTGTCTCAACCTCTTCATAAGAATTTTTTCTCTTATCCGCATCTATCTTCGGCATTTCAACTTTTTTAATTTTTTCCTTTTTTGCATAAAGCTCAGGAGTCTGTTTTATAAGATGGTCTCTTCTTGAAAAGAATTCCTCAGGATAGTCGAGCACCTCTCCGGTGGAGATATATTTATTCATAACCCAAGCGGCTTTCTTTCCGTCTGCAATTGAACCTATAACAGTATCCGGGCCCCTTCTGAAATCTCCGCCGGCGAATATTCCCGCCTCGTCTGTCTGGAAAGTCTTCTCATTCGCGCTTATTGTCTGCCATTTTGTAAACTGCAGTTTTTCAGTCGCTGTTCCCGGTTTCGATTCAATGCATTTAAGTTCGGATTTCTGTCCTATTGCAAAGATGACAGTATCGGCATCTATTGTGAACTCGCTGTCTTTGACAGGTCTCGGGCTTCTTCTTCCTGATGCGTCAGCCTCTCCGAGCTCCATCTTTATGCATTCAAGTTTTTTTACCTTTCCTGCTTCATCTTTGATTACTCTTATAGGATTTGTAAAAAATTCTATTTTTATTCCCTCTTCAACCGCATCCTCTATTTCGGTTTCATGTGCAGGCATCTCTTTGACTGTTCTTCTGTAAACCATCGTGACATTCTCAGCTCCGCTTCTTACGCTCACTCTTGCCGCATCAATAGCGGTGTTTCCGCCTCCTATTACTATCACATTCTTTCCAAGTTCTATTTTTTTGCCTTCAACAGTCTCTCTTAAAAATCCGATTCCTCCGTAAACTCCCAAAGCATCCTCTCCTTCGATGCCCATGAACATGCATTCATGCGCTCCTATTGCGAGATATACGGCATTGAAATTTTTTGCCTTGAGGTCATCCAATGAAAAATCCATACCGAGTTTTTTGCCTGTGTGAATCTTCACTCCGAGCGCTGTTATAGCCTCGATTTCAGTGTCAAGAACATCGTGGGGCAGACGGTATCTTGGAATTCCGTACCTCAGCATTCCTCCGGGTTTATAAAGCTGTTCAAACACTTCAACACTGTATCCTTCAAGAGCAAGATAGTATGCGGCGCTTAATCCGGAGGGTCCTGCGCCGATTATCGCAACGCTCTTTCCGTTTGATTTTTTCTTAGGAGCGGTGAATTTGTGCTTTGAAGCAATATCCTTGTCTGCGGCGTATCTTTTTAAATAATCTATCCCCACTTTTGAATCAACCAAATTTCTTCTGCACTCGTCTTCGCATGGCCTTGTGCACACCCTTCCGCATACAGAGGGAAACGGATTGTCATTCTTTATTATTCCTATAGCCTTTGTGTAGTCTCCTTCAGCTATTGCGGCAATGTATCCCTGAATATCAATGTTGGAGGGGCATGTCACGAGACACGGTCCGACACAGTCCGCATAATGATTCGACATGAGAAGCTCAAGAGCCATTTTTCTCTGCTTCCAAATGTCATTAGTGTCTGTCTTTATCTTCATTCCCTCAAAGACCGTAGTTCCGCATGACAAAGAATATTTTTTCTTTCCGCCCTCTATTTCGACAGTGCATAAAAAACATGATCCGAAGGGCTCCAGCTGTTCGTGAAAGCACAGTGTCGGTATGTCAAATCCGTTCTCTCTGCACACATTCAGAACAGTCATTCCCTTGTGCGCTTCGTACTCTTTTCCATTGATATATATTTTAACTTTATCCATTTTTTCCTCCTATTCCACAATCACTGCTTTAGTCGGGCACACTGTCTTGCAGTTTCCGCACTTAATGCATTTTTCCTGAATTATTTCATAAGGATTCTCTTTGCTTCCCCGTATACATTCAACCGGACAATTCTTTGCGCAGATGCCGCACTTGATGCATTTTTCCTTGTCGATTTTCAGAGTTATAAGCTCCTTGCACTGTCCTGCGGGGCATCTCTTCTCCTTAATATGCGCTTCGTATTCGTCTCTGAAATATTTAATGGTTGTGAGAACAGGATTCGGTGCTGTCTGTCCCAAACCGCACAAGGAAGATTCTGCAACCATGTGAGCAATCTCTTCAAGCTTTTCAATGTCCCCCTCTCTTCCCTTTCCTTGGGTTATTCTCGAAAGGATTTCATGCATTCTCTTAGTGCCTATTCTGCAGAATGTGCATTTTCCGCAGGATTCATTCTGCGTGAAATTGAGGAAATATCTTGCAACATCAACCATGCAGGAATTTTCATCCATAATAACCATTCCGCCTGAGCCCATTATTGCTCCAGTTGCATTGAGCGAATCATAATCAACGGGTGTGTCTAAAAGCTTCTCAGGTATGCAGCCTCCGCTGGGGCCTCCCACTTGAATCGCTTTGAATTTTTTGTCATCAAGTATTCCGCCTGCTATTTCGAATATTATCTCTCTCAATGAAATTCCCATGGGCACCTCTGCAAGACCCGTCCTCTTTATCTTTCCGGACAATGAAAAGACCTTTGTGCCTTTGCTGTTCTTTGTTCCCATTGATGCGTATTTTTCATAGCCATTGTATATTATCCATGCAATATTGGCGAATGTCTCAACATTGTTTATGTTCGTAGGCTTCTTCCACAAGCCCTTCTGAGCAGGGAAAGGAGGCCTTATTCTCGGCATTCCCCTCTTTCCTTCAATTGACGCTATGAGCGCAGTCTCCTCTCCGCACACGAATGCGCCTGCTCCCTGTTTTATTTTCAGATGGAAGGAAAATTCCGTTTGGAGTATTTTATCTCCTAAAAAATTCATCTTTTCAGCCTGCTCAATAGCCATTGTCAGCCTCTTTATCGCGAGAGGATACTCGGCTCTGCAGTAAACATACCCCTCGTCCGCTCCTATGGCGTAAGCTCCGATTATCATTCCTTCAATCACGGAATGCGGGTCTCCTTCAAGAACTGCTCTGTCCATGAATGCCCCCGGGTCGCCCTCATCGGCATTGCACACTATATATTTTTTATCATTCTTTTCTCTTGATGCGAATTCCCACTTCAGCCCTGTGGGAAAGCCCGCTCCGCCTCTTCCGCGGAGTCCGCTCTTTTTTATTTCATCTATCACATCCTCTCTCTTCATCTCCTTCAAAACCCTCTTCAAAGCCTTGTATCCGTCTGTTTTGAGATATTCGTCAATAGATTCCGGATTTATGTGTCCGGTTCTTGAAAGAACAACTCTGAACTGCTTTTTAAAAATATCTTCGTCAGTTCCGTCTTTTTCCGATGACTTTACGATCCATTTTTTTACAGGCTCGCCTTTAATGAGGTGCTCTGCGGAAATCTTCTCCCATCTCTTTTCATCAACTCCTCCGTAGAGATATTTTTTCTTGCTCTTCAAATCCTCTATCTCCACCAACGGCTCTCTGTAGCACATTCCTATGCACCCGGTCTCTTCAAGGATAATTCCCAGTTCAGGCTTATCCTTTGCAGTATCCTGAATTTTTTTATAAACAGAATGGGCTCCCGCGGCTATTCCGCAACTTCCCATTCCGACTACGACTTTATAATTAGACATTGTGCTCTCCGTATTTAATATGAATTTAAAATTTTCTTGATTTTATCCATTGTGAGTTTGCCGAAGACCTGACCGTCAATCATTATGACTGGCGCCAGACTGCAACAGCCCAGACATGCCACCTCTTCAACAGTAAATTTCATATCCTCCGTTGTGCCGTACTTTTTTAAATTCAGCTCCTTGAAGATAACATCGCGCACAGTATCTGCTCCTATTACATGGCATGCTGTGCCCTGACAGACCTTAATGCCATGCTTCCCCGGTTTTTCAAGCTTGAATTGCGCGTAGAATGTGACGACTCCGTAAATATCGCTCTCAGGATAATTGAGCTGTTCCGAAACAAACTCAACAGATTCTTTTGATATGTAGCCGAGATATTCCTGAATATTCTGAAGAACCGGAATAAGAGAACCCTTCTGTGACTTATATTTTCCGACAATCTCCATTAATGCGGACCTGTCATCATTAGTCATCATGGCTCCTTGTTATTTTAAGTTAAATATTTTCCCTGCAAATCGGGAAAATACACTATAAAATTTGCAAAACTCTGGCAAAAAGTTAACATAAAATCACTTGTGTGTCAATATTATTATTTTTATAAATATAATATAATATTTAAGAGTTAAATTTTCTTAGATTTTTCAACAATAACAAACGCAGAATTATTCCGCATTTCAAGGGTCTTGACATTTTATCAGTCTGATATAAAATATTCTTGCTTCGCTCCTGCAGGGGCGGAGAGTTAATTTCAGAGCGTTTAAGCCATAAAGTGATTATATTTAGCGGATGCGGAATAACATTTAAAAAAGGAGCTTAAAAAATTGCGCAGAGAGAGCAGACCAAAAAGCAGTCAGTTCACATGCATACCTCAGGGTGAGTCTTATGTTCTTATAAGAAACATACTCCGCTATGCCAACAGGGGATTGTATGTCTGTGAATTCCTTGACACTGTTTCAAGGGAGCTCTTCGATTTTACTCTATGCGACGGAATAGAAATTTTCACTCTGGGCGACTCCATATCATACAATTGGAGCATTGACAGAGAAAAAATGAATGAACCCCATTTCAAGAGATTTGATTCTGAGGACTCTGTAGAGGGAAAAGTGAAACTGGCATGTGGCAAGAGCATGCACGAACTCTGTGAAATTGTTTTGAAGAAGAAAAGGACAAAAGGCAAAAAGTATTTTACAAAACTTGGAAATCTTTACATTCCGGATGCAGGTCATGCAGTTGAAATAGATATTCTTTATGAAAAGGAATGGAAGAGGCGGGTTTTCAAGCTTGAAACGGAATACAAATCAATTTTGATGATTCATTTTGAAATAGACGAGACGAACACTTCATTGATTCAGCTGAAGAGCAAGAAGAAAAATTTTTTTAATCCTATGGAGATTGAATTCTATGAAGGACTTATGAATACTATGGGAATAGCAATATCCGACAGGAGGGCGCAGTACTGTCTCAGAGAGAGAATGAAGGAGCTGACATGCCTCTATGAAATTTCAAAGATTCTTCAGGAGCCGAAGGTTTCGATTGAAGAGAGCTCTGAAAGAATGATAGATTTGATAATAGAAGCATTCCAGTTTCCGGATATTGTCATGGTGCGTCTTGAAATAGACGGGAAAATATATACAAGCAGGGAATTTAAGGTGACTCCGGATAAAATATTCTCCGACATTATAACTGAAAATGCGAAACGGGGAATTCTTGAGGTCTTCCATAAGGCTCCTTTTTATAAAAAAGATGAAGTCTTTTTCCTTGATGAGGAGCAGACTCTCATAAATGCGATAACAAGGCAGATAGCCCTTATTCTTGAAAAAGAGAAGATTGAAGAGGACAAAGAGACTCTTCATCATCAGCTTCTGCACGCAGACAGACTCGCGACAATAGGACAACTTGTGGCAGGAGTTGCGCATGAATTGAATGAACCCTTGAGCAGTATTCTCGGATTTTCACAATTGATAAAAAAGAATGAGAATTTAGCTGTGCAGACACGGGAAGACAATGAGAAGATAGTGAAATCAGCTCTTCACGCAAGAGAGATAATCAAGAAGCTGATGTTCTTCGCCAAGAGGATGCCTCCGCAGATGATTCCAGTTGATTTGAATGATATTGTAAAGGAGACAATTTATTTTCTTGAATCTCACTTGATAAAATCAGCTATTGAACTTCAGATGAAGCTCTCTCCTGAAATTCCAAAAGTGATTGCCGACCCTTCGCAGCTTTATCAGGTTCTGGTCAATCTTGTTGTGAATGCTATACAGTCAATGGACAGAGGGGGCATTTTGAAGATAGAGACGATTCCATCAGGTGAGTTTGTAAGACTCTCGGTTGAGGACAATGGCTACGGGATGAGCGAAGATGTGGTTGGAAAGATATTCATTCCGTTTTTTACAACAAAGAAAGACGGAACAGGACTCGGACTCTCCGTTGTCCACGGAATAGTGGAGAGCCACGGAGGAAAAATAGAAGTAAAGAGCATTGAGAAGAAGGGAACTGTATTTTCAGTTATGCTTCCCGCTGAAAAATCCGAGGAGAATAAAAATGCTTGACGAAAAAAAATATACTATTCTTGCGGTTGATGATGCAAAAGACAATTTAGAGCTTATAAGCAGAAATCTCCTCTCCGCAGGCTATACGATTATCACATCCGAGAGTGCGGAGCATGCAATAGAGATTCTTGAAAGCCAGCAAATAGACCTTGTTATAACTGATTTGAAAATGCCTGATGTGGACGGACTTCAGCTTATAAGGCATATAAGGGAGAACTTCAAAGACATTGAAGTCATAATGATTACAGGATACCCTTCAATAGAGGGTGCTGTAGAGGCGGTTAAGATGGGCGCTAGCGAATATATCACAAAGCCATTTACTGATGAGGAGCTTTTTTCTGTCGTTGAAAAAGTTTTATTCAAAGTAAAAATGAAGAAGATAAGCATAGCAAAGGCAAAGAGCAGTGAGAATATGATTTTCCCAGACCTTATCGGAGAGAGCTCGCCGATGAAGAGAGTCAAAGAGGCGATAAACAAAGCCGCATCGACATCAGCCACAGCGCTGATAACAGGAGAGAGCGGAACAGGAAAAGAGGTTGTTGCAAGGGCGATACACTATACATCCGAAAGGGCGAGCCAGAGGTTTGTCCCTGTAAACTGCGGAGGAATTCCAGAGGAGCTTTTGGAGAGCGAACTCTTCGGCTATGTGAAGGGGGCGTTCACAGGAGCAAATGAAACAAGAGCAGGATTCTTCCAGACGGCGGATGGAGGAACGATATTCCTCGATGAAATAAGCGAAACGAGCATATCAATGCAGGTTAAGCTTT